>JAYEHT010000251.1:0-38549 GCA_034659655.1 Candidatus Aerophobota bacterium
AGAGAAGAATGAGCTCATAGCTATCGACTCTCCCTATAGTTTAAAGAGAGTGGAGGATTTTATCTCAAGTATAGATAATCCCCAAAAACAGATGAGAGAAGAGGATTTCCAGATAAAGTATGCTCAACTGGAGAAGGTAAAATCATCTATTGAAGAAGAGCTCTCCTCTTATGGAAAGTTAAAAGTAGATAGAGAAAGGTCCCTTCTTCTTGTAGGAGATTTCTCTTATAATCTGGAGAAAATAGAGAAGATTATTAGCCGGCTGGACTCTTTTAAACCCGAAAGGAGAATTTATTCCATCAGATTTGCCCCCCTCTCTCAAGTAGAAAGAGAGATAAAGGTGCTTCTCTCGGATAAGGGAAAGGTGAAGGTAGATGAGAAGACAGATACTCTTCTCGTTTCAGATGTAGAAAAGAGCTTACTGAAGGTGGATGAGCTGATTAGCAAGCTGGATGTTTTAAGCTCCCAGCTAATTGGCAAGGTAAATTTTAAGGAGGAGGATTTGAGAGATGCCCTGGATGCAATATCTCTTAAGACAGGTTTAAATATTATTATAGGTCCTCGGGTAGAAGGGAAAGTAACGGCGAGTTTCCCAAGACCAACCCCTGTATTAAAGGCTCTTCAAATAATTCTTGAGGGAAGTGGCTGCGAGTACAGAAGAGAAGATGATGTTATAAAGGTGGCAAAGGCAGGAGTCCCTCTTCCTATTCTCACAAGGAGTTTCCAGATAAAGTATGCCCTGGGTACTGAACTTGTCTCCTCCATTAAGCCGCTTCTTTCTGATAAGGGAACTCTTAAGGTCAACGAGCAGGCAAATACTTTAATAGTTACCGATGCCCAAAAGAATTTAACCGGCATAAAAGATGCTATCTTAAAGCTGGATGAGCCTGTAAGACAGATGCAGACAAGGAACTTCTCCTTGAGGTTTATCCAGGCTAAAAAAGCTGGCTCTATTTTAAAGAGCCATCTAAGCAAAGCAGGAGAAATTGAAGTCGACTCTTCAGCCAATTCTCTTCTTGTAAGAGACGTCGCTTATAAGATGAAGGAGATACCATCTTTTCTCTCTTCTTTAGATGTTTTTAAGGAGGCTTTAAAAGTTTTCCCCCTTAAATTTGCTCTGGCAAGCGAAGTCTCAGAGCTTATTTCTGCTTATCTTAGTCCTGAAGGCAAGCTGAATGTAAACAAAGAGAAGAATGAGCTCATAGCTATCGACTCTCCCTATAGTTTAAAGAGAGTGGAGGATTTTATCTCAAGTATAGATAATCCCCAAAAACAGATGAGAGAAGAGGATTTCCAGATAAAGTATGCTCAAATGGAGAAGGTAAAATCATCTATTGAAGAAGAGCTCTCCTCTTATGGAAAGTTAAAAGTAGATAGAGAAAGGTCCCTTCTTCTTGTAGGAGATTTCTCTTATAATCTGGAAAAGATCAAGAGGATTATTAACCGGTTAGACTCTTTTAAATCCGAAAGGAGAATTTATTCCATCAGATTTGCCCCCCTCTCTCAGGTAGAAAGAGAGATAAAGGAGCTTCTCTCGGATAAGGGTGAGGTGAAGGTGGATGAGAAGACAGATACTCTTCTCGTTTCAGATGTAGAAAAGAACTTACTGAAAGTGGATAAGCTGATTAGCAAGCTGGATGTTTTAAGCTCCCAGCTAATTAGCAAGGTAAATTTTAAGGAGGAAGATTTGAGAGATGCTCTCCATACAATATCTCTTAAGACAGGTTTAAATATTATTGTAGGTCCTCGGGTAGAAGGGAAAGTAACGGCGAGTTTCCCCAGACCAACCCCTGTATTAAAGGCTCTTCAAATAATTCTTAAGGGAAGTGGCTGCGAGTACAGAAGAGAAGATGATGTTATAAAGGTGGCAAAGGCAGGAGTCCCTCTTCCTATTCTCACAAGGAGTTTCCAGATAAAGTATGCCCTGGGTACTGAACTTGTCTCCTCCATTAAGCCGCTTCTTTCTGATAAGGGAACTCTTAAGGTCAACGAGCAGGCAAATACTTTAATAGTTACCGATGCCCAAAAGAATTTAACCGGCATAAAAGATGCTATCTTAAAGCTGGATGAGCCTGTAAGACAGATGCAGACAAGGAACTTCTCCTTGAGGTTTATCCAGGCTAAAAAAGCTGGCTCTATTTTAAAGAGCCATCTAAGCAAAGCAGGAGAAATTGAAGTCGACTCTTCAGCCAATTCTCTTCTTGTAAGAGACGTCGCTTATAAGATGAAGGAGATACCATCTTTTCTCTCTTCTTTAGATGTTTTTAAGGAGGCTTTAAAAGTTTTCCCCCTTAAATTTGCTCTGGCAAGCGAAGTCTCAGAGCTTATTTCTGCTTATCTTAGTCCTGAAGGCAAGCTGAATGTAAACAAAGAGAAGAATGAGCTCATAGCTATCGACTCTCCCTATAGTTTAAAGAGAGTGGAGGATTTTATCTCAAGTATAGATAATCCCCAAAAACAGATGAGAGAAGAGGATTTCCAGATAAAGTATGCTCAACTGGAGAAGGTAAAATCATCTATTGAAGAAGAGCTCTCCTCTTATGGAAAGTTAAAAGTAGATAGAGAAAGGTCCCTTCTTCTTGTAGGAGATTTCTCTTATAATCTGGAAAAGATAAAGAGGATTATCAATCGGCTGGACTCTTTTAAATCCGAAAGGAGAATTTATTCCATCAGATTTGCCCCCCTCTCTCAAGTAGAAAGAGAGATAAAGGTGCTTCTCTCGGATAAGGGTGAGGTGAAGGTAGATGAGAAGACAGATACTCTTCTCGTTTCAGATGTAGAAAAGAGCTTACTGAAGGTGGATAAGCTGATTAGCAAGCTGGATGTTTTAAGCTCCCAGCTAATTACAAAAAAATATTTTTTAAAATATTTAACCTCTAAGGAGGCTAAATTTTATCTTCAATCAGTAATCAGTGAATATGGAAAGATATCTTTACCTCAAGTTAAAGCCGCAGAAGAGGGAAAAAAGAATATTAAAGAAGATTATATTATCATTCCCCAGGATAAGAGTGAGAAAGAAATTAAATCTAAATCCCTTAAAGAGAAGGACTCTCCAAAAAATAGCCTTTATGAAGATAAAAACATAATTTATGTAACTGATTTAAAAAAGAATATTTCCAGGATAGATGAGAAGATTTCAAGAATGAACAGCTCTTCTATAGGAGAGGCAGAAGATACCAAAACATTTTATATTGAAGAAGGTTCCCTGGATAATATAGCTCTTACTATAGCCAATATGATTGGAGTAAAACCTGAAGATATAAAAGGAATAGAGTTGACTGAGAAAGAAGGTCAATGGATGAAGATGAATGTTCCTTCGCCAAGCATTAATTTAGGGACAATAGGACCCGGAAAATAAGGATTAGAGGATTAGAGGATTAAAGGATTAGAGGGAAAAAACAAAAAAAGAGAGAAAAAACAGTATTAGAGGAAGGGAAAGATGAGAAAAATTAAGGCGTTGGTTACAATTTTCTTAGTGGTGATTTTATTTTCTTTCTTTGATTTTAAAGTTTTTGCAGAACCCTCCATTATGGTGGATACCTCTACGGGGAGAATTACGGTAAGAGCCCCCAGGAAGAAGTTAAAAGAGATAGAGAAGATGATTCCTCAATTCCCCTTAGAGACAAGACAGGTTCAAATTAAGGCAAGAATACTGGAACTTACAGAAAGTGGTGCTCGAAGTTTTGGCATATATATAAAGAGATTGACGGGTGTTAAGGCTCCTGAAGGAACCGAAGGTGAGGGAACTATTTTAGAGTACGGCCCCAAGACACTTACAGAAATAGCAAGTAAAGAGATAGGCGGTCTTGGTTTTACTTTTTATAGATTATTAACTGGAGAAGAAGAATTTCAAGCTCTTTTAAATATGCTTGTCTCTAAGGGAGAGGCAAAAGTTCTTTCCGAACCTCGGGTAACTACCATAAGTGGAGAGGTAGCTGGCATTTATGATGTTGAAGATGTCTCCTATCTTTCCAAGGTAACTACTACAACAGAAGCGGGGGTCACCAAAGAGACTAAAGAGTATACCTATGTTACCGTAGGGGTAGTTCTTCAAGTGCTTCCCAGGATTATAGGAGGGGAATATGTTCAAGTCTCTATTGTTCCCTTGTTGAGTGATTACAGCACTGAAAAATTTGGGGCAGACCGTCCTGTGTTTTCTCGTCGTGTCTCTCCCACTAATATTACCGTAAGGAGCGGGGAACCTATCATTATTGGAGGATTGATAAAGGAGAAAAAAGAGGAGACTAAAAAGGGCCTTCCTATTCTCTCTGACCTTCCCATTATCGGTGATATTTTTACGAGCAGAAAAACAACAAAATCGAGAAAAGATCTTCTCATAACTCTCATCCCCCATATACTTAAGCCGAGAGAGATAAAGGGGAGATCTAAAAGGGTTTTCACCTTTAAATATGCTCTTGCAGAAGAGGTAGCCAATCGAATAAAAGATATTATCTCTTCTCGAGGGATGATGGAGCTGAATCCAGAAGAGGCCCCTCCTAATTCAATTTTAGTAAGGGATTCCGAAGATAAAGTAGAGGTAATCCAGAAGATGTTAAACAGGATAGGGACTTTTGAAGAGCAGAGAAGAGAAGAAGTCTTTCCTCTAAAGTTTTCTTCTCTCGAAGAGGCCAAAGAGGCCCTCTCTCCTTTACTTTCTTCAAAGGGGAATATCCGTATAGATAAAGAAAAGTATAGTTTAATAATAGAAGATGGGGCATATCAATTGATGAGGATAAGGGAGGCTTTGTCTTCTCTCGAGAAACATAATCAAAAGCTACAAAGAAAAAGCTTTTCTTTAAAATATGCTGAAGGAAGGGATATTATTCCTCTTTTAAGAGAATTTCTCTCTCCGCGGGGAAATATTTATATAAAAGAGGACAGGTTAGTGGTGGTAGATAATAACTGGGTGATTCAGAAGATAGCTGAGGAAATACGGAAATTAGATGATTTTGACTCTCAAAAAAAGAGCAAGGTCTATCTCTTAAAATATGTGAGAGCTGAGAGACTCTATTCTTCAGAAGAGTTTAAGAGGACACTTTCTTCTATTCTTTATGATAAAGCTACTGTAAAGGTGGATGCTAAGAGAAATGCTCTGGTGGTTACTGCTCTAAAAAAGGGTCTAGGTAAGGTAGAAAAAGAGGTAGAAAACTTTGATATATATCGACCTGAGGAGATGAGTTATCAGGCAAAATACTGTTTTGCCGCTAGTTTGTCTAAAAAGATAATTCCTCTTTTGTCTGATAAAGGAGAGATTAAAGTTAATGAGGAGAAAAATTCTATTTTTGTGAAAGATTGTCCCTATTATTTGAGTTTAATTAAAGAGAATTTATCCTCTTTTGATAGTTTTAAAAGAGAGAAGAGAGAAGAGACTATTCGTTTAAAATACGCTCCCCTTCCTCAAATTATCCAGATAATAAGAGAGCTTAAGTCTCCCTCAGCGAAAATTTTAAGTAAAGATAAAGAGAAAAATGAATTTGTGTTTCAGGAAGCCTTGTACCCCTTAAAGATAATTAAACAAAAAGTTCTTGCTCTGGATAAGTTTGATAAGTGGAAGGGAAAAAGAGCCTACAAGTTAAAGTATATAGAAGCCTCAGATATTGTTCCTATTATTCGCCTTTTTTTATCAGATAAGGGAAATATTATAATTCATAATCATAATAAAATAGCAGTAATTGATACTCCCTATTATCAAGCTAAAATAAAGAATTCTATTGAAGTTTTGGATGCTCCACTGCCATAAAGAATAGAATTAAGCATTGAGAATTAAGGTTTAAAAGGGTTTTTCTTAGTTCTAAATCCTTATTTCTCAATTCTGAATTAATTATAGAGGAGGAGATTTTAATGGTTGCATCTCAAGTAAGCGTGGTGATGGGAAGTCAGTCTGATTATTCTGTGATGGAAAATTGTTTGAAGATGCTGGATAAATTTGGTATTTCTTATGAAGTGAAGGTTTTATCGGCTCATCGAATGCCAGAACTCACTTTAAATTATGCGAAAAGTCTTAGAGACAGAGGAATAAATGTTGTTATCGCCGGGGCAGGAGGGGCGGCTCATTTAGCAGGGGTAATTGCTGCCAATACAACTCTTCCCGTAATCGCTGTTCCTTTAAATTCTTCATCTTTGCAGGGTGTGGATGCCTTATATTCTACGGTCCAAATGCCTTCTGGTGTGCCTGTAGCCTGTATGGCTATAGGAATAGCAGGGGCAAAGAATGCATCTATTCTGGCTGCTCAAATACTATCTCTCTCCTCTTCAAATATAGAAAATAAATTAAAGAGATATAAAGATGAGCTTGCCGAAGGAAAGGGTTAAATAAAAGGAGATACTATGCCCAGAATGATTAAGGAGGTAAAAGCAAGACAAATTCTTGATTCGCGAGGAAATCCTACCATAGAAGTGGAAGTAGAGTTGAATGATGCCTCTAAAGGGAGAGCATCTGTTCCTTCGGGAGCTTCTACCGGAAAATATGAAGCGGTAGAGCTGAGAGATGGCGGAAGTAGATTTATGGGTAAGGGAGTAACAAAAGCGGTAAGAAATGTAAACGAGATTATTGGTCCAAAAGTTAAAGAAAAAGATGCTACTTCACAGTCAGAGATTGATAGATTAATGATAGATTTAGATGGAACAGATAATAAACAAAAATTAGGGGCAAATGCAATCCTCGGTGTTTCCTTAGCTGTAGCCAAGGCGGCGGCTAATTCCTTGCAAATTCCTTTTTATAGGTATCTGGGGGGTATTTCGGCAAGGATTCTTCCTCTTCCTATGATGAATATTCTAAACGGAGGAAAACATGCCGACAATAATGTTGACTTGCAGGAATTTATGATTATGCCTATAGGAGCCTCAAGTTTTCGAGAGGCTCTTTGCATCTCTTCGGAAATTTTTCACCATCTGAAGATAGTTTTAAAAGAGAAAGGGTATAGCAGCTCCGTGGGAGATGAGGGAGGTTTTGCCCCCGATCTTTCTTCAAACAAAGAAGCCTTAGAACTCATTATGGAGGGTATTAAAAGAGCCGGATATAAGGGAGGAAAAGATGTAGCTTTAGCTCTTGACCCTGCTGCAAGTAGCTTCTATAAAGAAGGAAAGTATTTTTTAAAAGCCGAGATTAAGAAAGAGAAAAGCTCTGAGGAAATGGTTGAATTTTATGAGCTATTAATCTCTGAATTCCCTATTATCTCTATTGAAGATGGATTAGCTGAGAATGATTGGAAAGGATGGAAACTGCTTACAGAAAGATTGGGTAAAAAGATTCAATTAGTGGGGGATGACCTGTTTGTAACTAATACAAAACGCTTAAAAAAGGGGATAGAGATGGGAGTAGCCAATTCTATTCTTATCAAGCCAAACCAGATTGGAACACTTACAGAAACCATCTCTGCTGTTCAGCTAGCTAAAAAATATGGCTATAGAGTAGTTACCTCTCACCGATCCGGAGAGACTGAGGATACTACTATCTCTGACCTGGCAGTAGCTATGGGAACAGGTCAGATTAAAGCAGGTTCTTGTTCTCGAGGGGAAAGAATAGCTAAATATAACCGACTCCTTAGAATAGAAGAAGAGTTAGGAAAGGAAGCTATTTATTTATCCTAAAGTCTTGTATTCTTTTTTATTTATGCTAAAATATAATTGAGTCATAAAAAGAGGTTAGCTTAAAGGGGGAGAAATTGAAAGATAGAGAAAATCAAGGTAGAAAAAAAAATCAAAATTTTTTCAGGAGAAATAAATTTGGAGGGAATCTTCTCCTTCTTCTTATAATATTTATAATTGTAATTTCCTTTTTCAATTTTATCCATCTTGGTCCTGCGGCAAGAGAAACCGAGCTTTCCTATACTCAGTTTCTAGGAATGGTGGAAAATCGTCAGATTAGAAGGGTTGTTATAAAGGAAGATCTTATAAGTGGAAAGATAGATGAGACTACTTCATTTCGAACTGTTGTTCCGAATGATCCTGAATTGATAAAGATACTACGAGAAAACGGGGTTGAGATCGAGGTTCGTCAAGAATCTTCTCCCTGGATAACTAATTTACTGGGAACTCTGCTCCCCATTTTAATCTTTATTGGAATCTGGGTGTATATCATTAAACGAATGAGCAGAGGAGGGGGGCAGGTCTTTTCTTTTGGCAAAAGCAGAGCTAAGCTGGCTTCTAAAGAGAAAGTTAAGGTAACTTTTAAGGATGTAGCGGGAGTAGAAGAAGCTAAAGAGGAATTAAAGGAGATAATCGATTTTTTAAAAAATCCCCAAAAGTTCCAGAGATTGGGAGCAAAAATCCCTAAGGGGGTACTTTTAGTGGGTCCCCCTGGATGCGGAAAGACTCTTTTAGCAAAAGCGGTAGCTGGTGAGGCCGGTGTTCCCTTCTTTAGCATTAGTGGTTCTGATTTTGTGGAGATGTTTGTAGGAGTGGGTGCTTCCCGGGTAAGGGATCTGTTTGAACAGGGGAAAAGAAATGCACCCTGCATCATCTTCATTGATGAACTGGATGCTGTAGGAAGACAACGTTTTGCTGGTATAGGGGGAGGACATGATGAAAAAGAGCAGACTTTAAATCAGCTTTTAACAGAATTGGATGGTTTTGATACTCGTGAGGGAGTTATAATTATAGGAGCAACTAATCGTCCCGATGTCTTGGATAGTGCTCTTCTTCGACCGGGAAGGTTTGATCGCCGCATTACTGTGAATATACCTGATTTAAAGGAAAGAGAGGAGATTTTAGCTCTTTATGTAAGAGATAAACCGGTAACTGATGAAGTAGATGTTAAAGTTCTTGCTCGAAGAACTCCCGGTTTTGTAGGTTCAGATATAGAAAATTTAGTTAACGAGGCTTCTTTATTGGCAGCTCGTAAAAACAAAGGTAAAATTGGGATGGAGGAATTTGAAGAAGCTATTGATAGGGTGATAGCGGGTCCGGAGAGAAAGTCAAGGGTTATGCGAAAGAAAGAAAAGAGAATTATTGCATATCACGAAAGTGGTCATACTCTGGTAGCGAATCATCTTCCGTTTGCTGACCCTATTCATAAGGTGTCTGTTATTCCCCGGGGTTCGGTTGCTCTGGGATATACTTTACAACTACCCCTGGAAGACAAATATTTAGCTACTAAGTCGGAGTTGATGGATAAGATTATTGTTCTTCTTGCAGGACGTGCAAGTGAGGAGATTATGTTTAAAGAAGTGAGTAGTGGAGCTCAAAATGACCTTGAACAAGCTACTCATCTTGTGAGGAAGATGATTTGTGATTATGGAATGAGCGATAAACTCGGCCCGGTAACTTTAGGTGGAGGAAATAACAACGTTTTTCTGGGAAGGGATTTTCTTAAGGAAAAGAATTATAGTGAAGAATTAGCTTTCGATATAGATAAGGAGATACATCGGATAACTCAAGATTGTTACGATAGAGCACTAAAGATATTAAGAGAGAATAAGGATAAATTGATAGAATTAGCTGAACTTCTGGAAAAGAAGGAAATCCTGGTAAAGGAAGAGATAGAAAAGATTTTAGGTAAGAAAGTAATCAAAGAAGACTCCTCTTCAAAATTAAAGAAAGGAGATTAACTAATGTTCATCCTGGGAATAGACCCAGGAACAGCAATTACAGGATATGGTCTGCTTGAGATAAAAAAATCTCCTCAGGCGATAAAATATGGGTGTATTCGCACTTCTGCCTCTGACGAAATGCCTGATCGATTGAGAATTATTTATGAGGGAGTAATTGATATTATTAAAAAATATCATCCCCAGGAAGTAGCCATTGAGGAGATTTTTTTTAATAAGAATAGTAAAACTGCCCTTTCTATAGGTCAGGCGCGGGGAGTAATTATTTTAGCTGCATTTTATGAAGGAGCGAAAATTTTCAGTTACACGCCTCTGGAGATAAAACAGGCTATAACCGATAATGGAAGAGCAGAAAAGAGTCAAGTTCAGTTTATGATTAAAAAACTGCTCTGTTTACCTCAAATTCCTTACCCTGATGACACTGCTGATGCTCTTGCTGCGGCTCTTTGTCACTATTACTCCCGAAAACTCAAGAAGTATGAAAAGAATCTCTCACCTAATTAACTAACCTCTTTATAATTCAGAAATAAGAATTAAGAACTAAGAATTAAGAAGTAAAAATCCAATAAGACCTCTCCTGCACGATTAAGCTGTAATATTAGTATTTTAGGATAACTTTAATGAATATTATTTAAATTACCAAATTCAGGTTTAAATCTCATTTCTTAATTCTCAATTCTGTCTTTTCTTGACAAACGCCTTAAATGAAATATAGTAGTAGGTAAGTCTTTCTAAAAGAGGTGAAATTCCAAATTCTAATATCTAAATCCTAAACAATATCAAATGACCAAAATCCAAAATTCAAAACAATGCGGGTTAGAAGAACAAACATTAATTTAAAAAGAGCGTAACTATTTAACCGCGGGTGGACACAGGTAAGTTTAAAGTAGATGATTGATATATAATAAAAGAAAAATATCAGCGTAAACCCCGTTAGATAGCTTTGCATCTAATGGGGTAAATCTGTGGCTGAATAGTAATTAGTTTTGAATTTAGATATTTGAATTTAGGATTTGGTGCTTAGGATTTAGAATTTAGGGAGGTCTAAGCTTTATAGAAGCTAATCTACTACTTACATTCACTCTTTTAGGAAAACTAACCTATTACGGGAAAATTACATATTAATTGGAATGAGGAGATAGAGATGGATTTTGAAATAAGCGATGAACAGAAAGTAATTTTAGATTTAGTAGAAGAAGTTTGTCGCAAAGAATTAGCTCCCTTGGCTGATGAAATTTCCCGGGAAGGAAAATTTCCTGAGCAAAATATAAAAAAGTTAGCGGAGCTGGATTTATTTGGCATTACTGTTCCTGATGAATATGGGGGAGTAGGAATGGATTATCTCACCTGGACCTTGATTACAGAGAAGATTTGCAAGGCTTGTGCTACTACGGGTTTAGTTTTTGGAGCAAACTTACTTTGCACATATCCTCTCTTGAAATTTGCAAGCGAGGAGCAAAAGAAGAAATTTCTTCCTTCCTTAGCTCAAGGTAAATCACTGGGTGCTTTTGCTTTAACTGAGCCAGAGGCAGGCTCGGATGCTGGAAATGTCCAAACTACAGCAAAAAAAGAGGAAGATGGTTATATTTTAAATGGAAACAAAATCTTCATTACTAACGGAGAAGTGGCCAATATCTATATTGTGATTGCTAATGTAGATAAGCGGAGTGGAGCACGAGGATTAACTGCTTTTATTGTAGAAAAAGGAAGAAGAGGATTTACTTTTGGACAGCATTTTAAAAAAATGGGTCTTAATGCTTTGCCTAATGTGGAGTTAATTTTCGACAATTGTAGAGTCCCTCTAGATAATCTTCTATATAAAGAAAGAAGGGGATTTAGGATAGCTATGGAGACCTTTGCTGCAGGAAGAATCGGGGTAGGGATAGGGGCTCTGGGGATAGCGGAGGCAGCCTTTGAGAAGGCAAAAGAGTACTCAAAACAGAGAGTGCAGTTTGGAAGACCTATTTCCAGCTTTCAGGCCGTTCAGCATGCCCTGGCTGATATGGCTACCCAGATAGAGGCAGCTAAACACTTACTTTATCAGGCAGCCTGGCTTTTAGACCACGGTAAACCTTTTGAGAAGATGGCTTCTATGGGAAAGCTTTATGCCTCAGAGACAGCAATGAAAGTATCTGCTAAAGCAGTTCAAATTTTTGGAGGATACGGTTATATGAAGGATTATCCTGTCGAGCGTTATATGAGAGAAGCTAAACTTTTTGAGATTATTGAAGGAACCTCGGAAATTCAAAGAGGAATTATTGCCAACCTGCTTTTTAAGGAAAAGTAAATGAATATCATTGTCTGCATTAAACAGGTTCCAAGTACAGAGGAATTACAAAAGGTAAGAATAAATCGTGAGAATAACACTTTAATTAGAGAGGAGATCGAAAATATAATAAACCCTTTTGATGAAAATGCTATTGAAGAAGCTCTAAGGTTAAGAGAGAAAAAAGGGGGTAAGGTTGGAGTTATTTCTATGGGGCCTCCCCAGGCAAAGAGAGCTTTAGAAAGAGCTTTAGCTATGGGAGCAGATGAGGCTGTTCTTTTAAGTGAGGTCTCTTTTGCAGGGTCCGATACTCTGGCTACTTCTTACACTTTATCTATGGGGATTAGAAAGATGGGGAAATTCGACTTAATTTTATTAGGGAAGCAGGCTATCGATGGGGATACAGCACAGGTAGGGCCAGGATTAGCTGAATGGCTGAATCTACCTCAGATAACCTATGCTCGAAAAATAGAGATTAATAGCAAGAAGGTAATATCCGAAAGAAGCCTTGAGGATTCATTTGAGGTTGTGGAAGCTCCTCTTCCTGCTCTGGTTACCGTAACTAAAGAGATAAATGAGCCTCGTTACCCTTCCTTAAAGGGAGTTCTTGAAGCAAAAAAGAAGAGGATAACTGTATGGAAATCGGACGATTTAAAGCTGGATAAAAGAAGGATAGGGTTAAATGGTTCTCCTACTCAGGTAATCAGAATTTTTACTCCCCAATCTCCCGAGAAGGGTGAGATTTTATCAGGAGAAATTTCAGAGGTAGCTGATAAGTTAATTAAACGCTTAGAAAAAAAGAAAATTATTTAAGTTTTCTTGATAGCAATAAGAAAGTATTAGATTTCAGGGGATTTATATAGGTATCGAGGGACTTTTCCCGAAGGAGCCTTATAGGAGCTACCTTAACGAGCCTTCGAGTTGAGGAAAAAGAAAAAATTTATGTTTGAGGAGCGAAGCGAGGAGTTTAAATTTTTCCCGTAGCTAAGAAGACGAGCAGAAATAATTCAAAGCGGATATACTCTGGCGGTGAGGAAAGAGTCCCGAGATATTCTTGAAGGAGCTACTTAGTGGAAGGAATTAAAGTAATACAGGAGAAGTGCACCGGGTGCAAGAAGTGTGTCCCTGCCTGTCCCTTTTCTGCTATTAAAATGGAGAATAAAAAGGCAAAAATACTTTCCAATTGTAATCTTTGTGGCGCTTGTGTAGATGTTTGCCCTTATGAGGCTATTTTGATAGAAAAAAGAGAGGTAAAGGTAGACGCCTCTTCTTATAGAGGTGTATGGGTGTTTGCTGAGCAGCGTGAAGGAAAAATAATGCCGGTAACCTATGAGCTTTTGGGAGTGGGGCGGAAATTGGCTGATATATTGGGCGAGGAGCTTTCCGCTTTTCTTTTGGGAAATGATATGGGAAAAGAAGCTGGCAGATTGCTTTATTATAATGTAGATAGAGTTTATTTAGTAGAAGATAAGATACTCAAGGTTTATAGAACTCTTCCTTATACACAAGCTATAGTAGATTTGGTGAGAAAAAACTTTCCCGAAATTATTCTTATGGGAGCTACGAGCATAGGAAGGGACCTTGCTCCCAGGGTAGCTACTCGCTTGAGGACTGGATTGACAGCTGATTGTACGGGTTTGGAGATAGATAGAAAGGAGAAAAGTCTCATTCAGACTCGCCCTGCGTTTGGGGGCAATATTATGGCTACCATAGTTTCAGCTCACTCGCGCCCTCAAATAGCTACAGTAAGAGCTAAGGTAATGAAGAAACCCGAGCTCCTCAAGAGGAAAAGTAAGGGAAAAGTTATCAAAATTAAGCCTCACTTTACTCAAAAAGATAAAATTTTAGAAGTTATTAAATTAATTAAAGAAGAAAGAGAAGTAGAAGATTTACAGGAAGCAGAGATAATTGTTTCCGGGGGAAGAGGTTTAGGAAAAGCGGAAAATTTTTCTCTTATAAGGGAATTATCTGGGCTTTTAGGAGGAGCGGTAGGAGCCTCACGAGCGGTAGTAGATGCGGGATGGATTCCTTCTTATCACCAGGTAGGACAGACAGGAAAGACAGTGCAGCCTAAATTATATATTGCCTGTGGTATTTCGGGAGCTATTCAACATCAGGTAGGAATGAGAACTTCTGAGGTTATTGTAGCTATAAATAAAGACCCTAATGCTCCTATTTTTAATATTGCTACCTATGGAATTGTAGAGGACCTTCACAAGTTTCTTCCTTTATTAATAAAAAAGATAAAAGAGAAGAAAGATGTTTTCTCGTAACTTAACAGAAAAAGAGATAAAAATGATTAAGCTTATAGATAATTTTGTTAAAGATAAACACGCCAAATGTTTAGGACATGATTATTCTCATGTTCTTGAAGTTACTCGCTATGCTATTAAAATTGCTCAGAGAGTTCCTTATCCCGTGGATCCTTTCGTCCTTATTTGCGGAGCTCTTCTTCACGATTTAGGTAGAGTTGGTGTTCCCACAGGGATTATGCATGGATTAAGGGGGGCTACTTTGGCAGAGCAGTTTCTTCAGGCAAGTTGGGAGGATGAAGAAGCAAACGGAAAGATATTAAGGATTGTCACTCGTCATACCCCTACCTCACATATACCTCCAGAGTCTGTGGAGGAAAAAATAGTCTTCGATGCAGATACCCTGGATAGATTTGGTATAATTGGCATTTTAAGAGGAATAATGGGTAAAATAGGTTCTATCAAAGAAATTATAGAAGGAGTAATTGCTAAAAGGAGCAGAGATTATAATTCATTGATATTTGAGGAAAGTAAAGAAATAGGAAGAGAATCTTACGAAGATTCCTTGTATTTGTTAAGGAAGTCAAGAGAATCTTTAAGAAAGCGATGTAAAGAAGTGAAAGAATTATCTCTTCCTGATGATTGCTGTAGGAAAAGTGACAAGATAAAATAAGAAAGTGAGAAAAGAAGAGATTCTTAAAGAAGCAGAAGAATATATTTTTTCTACCGGCTTGAACGATAGCGGGAGTAAGCTATGTAAGGCTAATATGAAGTGGGGATTGGCTAAGATAAATTATTGGCAGGAGATTTTAGGCGTCTCTCCCAAAGCTACTTTTATTTCTACTCCTGATATGACGATTACTCGAAATACTTCCCGTTGGAAGAGTGGTTTTGGTTATGGAGGAAAAATTAGCTGGGGAGAGGGAAAAGAAGAATTTATTGTTTTGGATACTAAACCTAATGCTTGCGGAATGCTGGTGGGAGGGTTAGAGAATTTTCCTGAGGAAGAGGAGATTCTGGAAAGAACGAGGCTTTTTCAGAAAGAGAGACACTTTATTCAAAAAGCAGAAGTAAAATGGGATTTTAGCGAGGGTAATCATTTTATTGATATTTTCTCTGTTAAACCAGGAAGCGAAGTTAAATTACCTCCTTATATTTTTATTATTCATGGGTCTGCCGGAGAATTGAAACAGAAGAGTCCTTTAGGATGGGGTCTTTATTATGATAAGTCCCCTTCTCTTGAGAAGGAAGCAGAGATTGTGGATACTCCCTTTGGTCCTTTACATATTTTAGAGGGAGAAAAAGCAAGGAAATATTTTGAGCTTTATCAATTTGCTGACCAATTTTCTAAAAAAAGGAGAGAATTAACTGCAAAAAAGCTCTTTGGGGATTATCAGCTAATTTTTAATGAAACCCATCAGGGTCTTTTAAATTATAATGAGATTTTGTTAGGGTCTCATTATATAGAATCGGAAGATAAGTTGTATCCCCTGACTTTACGTGGTGATTTACCGGCCTATTTATTAAAAGGAAAGAAGAATTTAAGCTCGAAAAGCATTGAAAATTTAGGGTTTGAAAAAAGGGCTAAAAGATTAAAAGTGTATCATAGATTAAGAAAAGCTAATCTTATTCCTCATGGAGGAGGTTATACCTTTCCTCATCTTTTAAATGTAGATGAGATTTATGAAATAAAAGATAGAAGATATTTTAAAGTGGATGTAGCTAATGATCGGGGGAAGCAGATTTTTTTCAGTGCTCGTGATGTTCCCTATGCATATCGAGGAAGAGAAGTAGTTTTAAAGGCACTGGAACTGGGATTAGGGGAAATAGCGGCAAAGCTCATCCCCTTATATGTATTGAAGGTATAAAATGAGTTTTATTGCTGATTTTCATGTTCACTCCAGGTATAGTCGGGCTACTTCGAAAGATATGGATATCCCGCATATAGATAGGATAGCGAGATTAAAAGGGATTAATCTTGTAGGAACGGGGGATTTTACTCATCCACTCTGGTTAAATGATTTAAAAAATGCTCTTACTCCTCTTGGAAATGGGCTTTACAGATGGGGAGCTACTTTTTTTATGTTGACAGCTGAGGTTAACAATGTATTCTATAAAAAGGGAAGAAATAGAAAGATACACAATATAATCTTTGCTCCTGATTTTAAGGTAGTAGAAAAGGTAAATAAAGAGATAGGAAAATTTGGAGACCTATTTTCTGATGGCCGCCCTACTTTAAATATGGAAGCAAAACATCTTATAGAGGTAGTGCTGGGAGTTAGTGAAAAGGCTTTTGTTGTTCCTGCTCATATCTGGACGCCCTGGTTTTCTCTGTTTGGAGCTAACTCTGGTTTTGATTCTATTGAGGAGTGCTTCGGGGATTATACTAAGTATATTTATGCTCTGGAAACAGGGTTAAGTAGTGACCCGGCAATGAATTGGCGAGTTTCCAATTTAGATAAATTTACTCTTATCTCTAATTCTGATGCTCACTCTCCCTCTAAATTGGGAAGGGAGGCTAATGTTTTTTCTCAGAAGCTAGATTATGAAGAAATTAGAAACGTCTTCAAAGAAAAAGACAAAGATAAATTTATTTATACTATTGAATTCTTTCCCCAGGAGGGGAAATATCATTATGATGGTCATCGTCGATGTGGCCTCTCTTTTTCTCCTGAAGAAAGCAGAAAATGTAGAAATCGTTGTCCCAAATGTGGGCAAGCTTTAACTGTGGGCGTGATGCACAGAGTAGAGGATTTAGGAGATAAGGAAAAAGGATTTACTCCTCCCGGGACTATTCCCTTTAAACGTATTATTCCCCTGAAGGAGATAATTGCCAAAGTTTTAAATCAAGGGGTAGATACTAAAGGGGTGAAGGAGAAGTATAGAGAAATTGTTCAGCAGTTGGGAGGAGAGTTTTATGTACTTTTAAATGCTCCTTACGAGGAGTTAACCCGCTTTATCTCTCCTAAAATTGCTGAGGGAGTAATGCGCGTAAGAGAGGGGAGAGTAAAGATAAAATGCGGTTATGATGGAGTTTACGGAGAGATTAATATATTTAGCGAAGAAGAAGAAAAGAAAGAAAAAGGAGAACAGCTTAATTTATTTTAATGGAGATTTAATAGAAGATGCAAAATAATGAGCTTTCTTTTATTTTAGAAAATATTGGGAAGGAAAGAGGCCTTTCTTCTGAGATGTTATTAGAAAGCCTTAAACGAGCCTTAGCCTCTGCCTATAAGAAAAAATACAATCAGATGCCTCAAGATCTGCAGGTGGTTTTAGATAAAGAAAAAGGGGGACTTAAAGCCTTCGCAAGTAAAGAAGTAGTGGAAAAGGTAAAAAATGTTGGAGGAGAGGTATCTTTAAAGGAAGCAAAAAAAATTAATAAAGAAGTAAAGTTAGGTGAGAAGATAGAGATAGAAGTAGACCCTCTCCATTTTAGTAGAATTGCTGCGAGTACAGGTAAATATGTGATGATGCAGCAAATTGCAGAAATGGAGAAAGACCTTATTTATGAAGAGTTTAAAAAGAAGGAAGGAGAGATAATCAGTGGGACAGTGCGTTATCGAACTGACCATTTTATCCTTATTGATTTGGGCAAAATAGAGGCAGTACTTCCTAAAAAGGAGCAGCTACCTGATAGGGAATATAAACAGGGAGAGCGAGTAAGAGCTTATGTATTACGAGTTACTCGAGAGCTCAAGGGTCCCCGGATTATCCTTTCTCAAACGCATCCTAACTTTCTAAGGAGACTCTTTGAGTTGGAGGTTCCCGAAATTACAGAGGGAATTGTTAATATTAAACAGATAAAGCGGGATGCGGGTAGGAGAGCAAAGGTAGTGGTAGAGTCTAAAGAAGAAAAAGTGGATGCAGTGGGAGCCTGTGTTGGGGTCAGGGGTTCTCGTATTAAAGCTATTTTGCGAGAACTTCAAAGAGAAAAACTCGATATTATAAGATATAGTGAGGATCCTGCTGTTTTTATAAAGAATTCCCTGAAACCAGCGCAAGTTAAAGAAGTTAAACTTGATGAGATTAAGAAAGAGGCAAAAGCTATCGTTTCTGATGACCAGCTTTCTTTAGCTATCGGAAGCGGTGGGGGGAATGTGAAATTAGCAGCGAAATTAACTGGATGGCAAATTGATGTGCGTTCTGTTGGACAAATAGAAAAGGAGGTAGCTTTTTTAAGAAATCTTCCCGGCGTAGGAGAAAAGATTTTAGTTTTTCTTAAGCAAGCCGGTTTCTTAACGGGTAAAGATATTTTGAGAGGAGGGGTTGAGGGATTGTGCGAAGTTCCAGGAATCGGCCCCAGGATAGCGGAGAAGATTATAAAAAAAGTTAGAGAAACAGAAGATAAATCTTAGTATAGTAAAGGAAAGGGAATGATGAGGGTTTATGAGCTAGCAAGGAAATTAAATTTATCCAGTAAAGAATTGTTTAAGGTTTTTCCAAAATTGGGAATTAAAGCTAAAAGTAATCTCAGTGGTCTCTCATCTGAGGAGGTGAAGAAAATAGAGGAGGTGATATTGGCAAAGAAACCCTCCGGCAAAAAGGAAGAGGTATTTCCTCCTCGTGCTCCTGTAGTAACCCTTTTAGGACATGTAGACCATGGGAAAACCTCTCTTTTAGATGCTATACGCAAGACAGCAACAGCTAAAAAAGAGGTAGGGGGGATTACTCAAAGAATAGGAGCTTCGGAAATAGAATTTCAGGATAAGAGGATTGTATTTATTGATACTCCCGGGCATGAAGCTTTTACTGCTATGCGCGCCCACGGAGCTCGGGTTACCGATATTGCTTTATTGGTAATAGCAGCGGATGATGGTGTTATGCCTCAAACTGTAGAAGCGATTAATCATGCGCGAGCAGCTGAAGTGCCTGTTATAGTAACTATAAATAAAATAGACAAGAGTAAAGCTAATCCGAAACGAGTAAAGAAACAGTTAACTAAATACGATTTAACTCCTGAAGAGTGGGGGGGAGAAAACATCTGTGTAGAGGTTTCTGCTTTAAAGAGGCAGGGGCTGGATGATCTATTGGAGATGATTCTTTTGGAAGCAGAGCTATTGGAGCTAAAAGGTGAGCCTGATGGAGAGCTTGAGGCAGTAGTAATAGAAGGAGAGTTAAACAGACAGAAAGGCCCCTCCTCTACTTTATTGATTCAAAAAGGGACACTTCATATTGGGGATGTTTTGATAGGGGAAGATATTTATGGTAAGGTGAGAGCTTTGATCAATTGGAAAAATGAGAGATTGAAAAAAGCAGGACCTTCCACAGCAGTGAGAGTTTTTGGGCTTTCTGGTGTAGGAAAACCGGGGGATATTTTCAAAAAGGTGAGAAACGAGAAAAAGGCGCGTCAATTAGCTAAAAAGGCTGAAGAAGAGAAGCGAAAAAAGAGTTTAAGGAAGAGGGATGTAGTGGATTTGGAAACTTTTTATAAACAGGAGGTGGAGGAGAAAAAAGAGTTAAATCTTATTCTGAAAGCAGATGCCCATGGCACTTTAAGGGCTGTTTCTGATGCGTTAAACAATTTAGAGAATGAGGATGTAAAGATAGCTATTCTTCATGAGGGAGTAGGAGAGGTGAAAAGATCGGATATTCTCTTAGCTTCTACTTCAAGGGGAATGATTATCGGTTTTAATATTGAAGTAACTCCAGAAAATTTAGCCCTGGCTAAAGAAGAAGACGTTAAGATACAAAATTATCAGATTATATATCAAATTATAGATGATGTTAAAAAGCTTCTTCAGGGTTTCCTCCAGCCTAAATATGAAGAGGTAATTATAGGAAAGGTGGAAGTTAGAGATATTTTCAATATTCCTAAGGTAGGGGTAGTGGCTGGTTCTTATGTTACCGAGGGAAAAGTAGTTAAAAGGAGTAAAGTAAAGATTTTAAGGGAAGATAAAGCTGTAGGAGAAGGAGTTATCAGTAGTCTTAAGCGCTTTAATCAGAATGTAAATGAAGTTCGAGCAGGATTGGAATGCGGAATAAATATAGAAGAGTTCAGCAGAATGAAAAAGGGTGATCTGATAGAGGTCTACGAGTTAAAGAAAATAAATTAAAAGATGGTTATAGGTATTTTGGAAGTGGATGTCCAATTATTTTATAGCAATTCTTTAAAGGATAAACGTCGTATTGTAAAAAGTTTAATCGCTCGTCTGAAGAATAATTTTAATATCTCTGTTTCTGAAGTTGCATATCAGAATCTATGGAGAAAAACAAAATTAGGGATAGCTTTTTTAACGATGGAAGAAAAATTTGCTCAAAATGTCCTTTCTGAGATTATCAGGTTTATCCACAAGGAGAAGAGGATTTCCCTTACCACCTCAAAGATGGAGATAATATAAAGGGAGAAGATGCTAGATGGTCTTTTATTGGTGGATAAGCCAAAAGGGATGTCTTCTTATGATGTAGTGAAGAAGATTAGAGAAACCTCAGGGATAAAAAAAGTAGGACATACAGGCACTCTTGATCTTTCAGCAAGCGGTCTTGTTTTAATATGTATAGGTAAAGCTACTAAATTAACTCCTTTTTTGCAGGATCTGGATAAGACTTATAGAGGTAGAATGATTTTTGGGGTTACCACTAACAGCCTGGATGAAGAAGGAGAAGTTTTAGAGGAAAAAGATGCTTCTTCCTTAAATAGAGTTGATGTAGAGAAATTATTTTCTCAGTTTAAAGGAGAGATAAGTCAGGTTCCTCCTATGTTTTCCGCCCTTCATTGGAAAGGGAATCGATTATATAAATTAGCCAGGAAAGGGATAGAGATTAAGCTCCCTCCGCGGAAAATTCAAGTTTATAAGTTTAAATTGTTAAACTTTATTTCTAAGCACCATCCTCAGGCAGAATTTGAAGTAACATGCTCCCGGGGAACTTATATCAGAAGTTTATGTTCTGATATAGGAAAAGCTTCAGGATATGGGGCTTATCAGTCTTCTCTTCATCGAATTAAGATCGGCGCTTTTCATTTAAATAATGCTAAGAGATTAGAAGATTTAGAAAAGGAAATAAGAGAAGGAAAAGTGGAAAGAATCCTTCTTCCCTTAGCGAGTGCTTTGCCCTATTTTCCTATAGTTAAAGTAAAAAGAGGTGTGGAGAAGATAATTAGAGAGGGTAGATCCCTTTATTTAACTCACATAGATTGTCCACCTCCTGCGCTGGAGAAGGGAGATAAGGTTCGTTTGTGCAGGGAGAATGGCCAGCTTTTGGCTATCGCTACAAGTTTACAAAATAGCAGTCATTTTTGTAAGTATAAGATGGGTTTTAAATATCTTAGGGTGCTAATTTAAGGGGGAGCCGCGTAGAAGAGAGGGGGGAATATTTCCCCCTCAAATATCTTAAAATGGAAATTAGTTATAATCTTTCTGATAATAAAAAATATAAAAATGTTGCTCTTACAGTCGGTTTTTATGATGGAGTTCATAAAGGACATCAAAGAATTATTAAGGAACTTGTGAAAAGAGCTAAAATAATAAGAGGGGAAAGTTGTCTGGTTACCTTTAATCCTCATCCTTCAGAGCTTTTTTCTCATCAAATCTTTCCTCTTTTAACTACTCTGGAGGAGAAAAAGGAGATTTTTGCTAAATTGAATGTAGATTTAGTAGTTGTTTTTAATTTTACTTCACAATTTGCTTCTCTTTCTCCTGGCTCTTTCATAAAAAGATTAAAGGAGAATATAGATATAAAAGAGATTATTGTAGGAGAGGATTTTGTTTTCGGAAGAAAGCAAGAAGGAGATGTTCAGTGGTTAAAAAATTCGGAAGGTGTTTTTAGATACAAACTGAGAGTAATTTCTCTTTTAGGAACGGAGGAAGAGAAAATTAGCAGTTCTTTAATTCGTGAATTGCTAAGAAAAGGAGAGATAGGTAAAGTCATTCAGTATTTAGCCCATCCTCCAACTATTATAGGGAAAATAGTCAAAGGCAGGAGAAGAGGCCATCTTTTAGGTTATCCTACGGCTAACTTGGAGACCCATCCTTGCAAAATTTTGCCCTCACCAGGCGTATATGCGGGTAAGGTCATTTTGGGAGAAAAAACCTATAAGGGCATTGTAAATGTGGGAGATAAACCTACTTTTGGAGATTCTTCTTTTGGTGTGGAGGTTCATATTATAGATTTCAGAGGGGAGATTTATGGAAAAACAATTAAAATTGAATTGATAGATAAAATGCGGAAGATAGAAGAATTTCCTTCTCCTCTCTACTTAAGTGAGAAGTTAAAGGAGGATAGAGAAAGAGCAGAGAAGATATTGAGTGAGGTAGGGAGACAAAAATAGGGAGAATCACTGTGAAAGAGGCAAAAGATATGGTAGAGTTAACTGAGCAAAAGATGGCGATGGGGAAAGGACTCTTTGGTAAAAAGATTTATTCGTATGCTCTGGTAAGCTCTACAATGAAAATTGCCTATTCTCTTGCTAAAAAAGGAGCGGAAGAGGGAACAGTGATAGTAGCTGAGGAACAAACTCAGGGCAGGGGGAGGGGAAATCGTTATTGGTTTTCCCCCCGAGGAGGATTCTGGTTTTCTCTTATTCTTCGACCTCAAATTACTCTCTCAGATGTTACTCAGTTAAATATTCTGGGAGCGGTAGGAATAGTAGAAGTTATAAGGAAGGATTTCTTTCTTTTATCTCCTCAAATTCGTTGGCCTAACGATGCTCTAATAAGGAGAAAGAAAGTAGGGGGAGTATTATGCATAGCAAAAAGCATAGATAAAAATGTAGACTTTGTTATTATGGGCATAGGTATTAACTTGAATATAGATGAGTTTCCTTCTCCTCTCTGTTTTACGGCGACTTCACTAAAAAGGGAGGTGGGACATTATATTCCCAGGGAGGTTTTTCTTTCCGGAATATTAAGAGAACTGGAAAAGTTATATCTTTCTTCCAGAGAGGGTTTTTCTCTTATTATAGAGAAAGCACGTCTTTTTTCTTCTTTATTGGGGAGACAGGTGAAAGTGTGCATGGGAAAAGAAGAGTTTGTAGGTTTAGCTCAAGATTTAGATGAGAAGGGGGAGCTGATTATACGCCTGGAGAACGGAACATACAAAAGAGTCGATTCGAGGGAGGATTTTC
The DNA here is from genome assembly GCA_034659655.1 of Candidatus Aerophobota bacterium. Lineage (GTDB taxonomy): Bacteria > Aerophobota > Aerophobia > Aerophobales > JAGGXI01 > JAGGXI01. Next base: position 23,131 of record JAYEHT010000251.1, read on the forward strand.
TTATAAGATAAAAATGAATTTAGTTATAGATGTGGGCAATACCTTAACTAAAACGGGAATATTTGAAAAAGAGACTCTTCTTTTAAAGGGAGAATGGATGAGCAGAACTCACAGGGAAGCTGATGAATGGGGAGTTTTGCTCTGCGGGTGGAAAAGTAAACTTAATAAAAAAGTTGAAATAAAAAAAGTGGTTATCTCATCTGTGGTTTCTCCTATATCTCTTATTCTAAAAGATACAATAAGGAAGTATTTTAATTTAGCACCTTTTGAGGTGAGGGCTGAAAATGTGAAAGTTCCTCTTCTTTGCGATAATCCTCAAGAGGTAGGTGCAGATAGAATAGCTAATGTGGTTGCTGTCACCAGGCTATATAAGACCCCTGCCATAGTAGTAGATTTTGGAACAGCTACTGCTTTTGATGTCATCTCGGAAAGAGGAGAGTATTTAGGAGGAGTAATTGCTCCTGGAGTGGAGACTTCTATATCTAATCTCGCCGAGAAAGCAGAAGCTTTGTTTCCGGTAGAGTTTAAAAAACCGGATAGAGTTATTGGTAAGAATACTAGAGATAGCTTGATAGCGGGTGTTTTTTATCAATCTTTAGGAGGAGTGGAAAGAATATTAGAAGATATAGGTAAGGAATTGGGGAGGAAAGCTTATGTTATAGCTACAGGAGGATTGGGGGTTTTAATAGGAAAAGAGTGCAGGAGCGTAGATGAGGTAAATCCAATTCTTACCTTGCAAGGTTTAAATTTTATAGTAGATGAGCGGGGTTGAAATAGTGAATTGTGAGTACAAAAATGCGCCTGTAGCTCAGGAGGATAGAGCGGCGGTTTCCTAAACCGCGTGTCGCGGGTTCAAGTCCTGCCAGGCGCACCAGCAATCTCATTGCATCTACCTTGACAAAGTCAAATTTCAGGTTATACTATGTTTAGTTTTCTAAACAATTGTTTCATAAACTAAACAGAGGTAGATTTGAATTATGAGAATTCAGCAACCACTTAACAAGATTGTAATGGGGGTCAGGTCTTGCAATCACGCAATTTTATCTTTATGCTCTTTTTATAAAGTCCTAGTTATCATATTCCAGAGTTCAAAGGGTCTTGCTGGCTTACTATATTCTTTATCTGGTATTCTATCCCTCCAAATCCTTAATTATTCTTTCAATCAAGAGTTTAATTTCTGGTAATCGTTTTTTCACAACTTTCCACACTATTTCATAATCTACTCCAAAGTAAAAATGTATGATTTTATCCCTCGTTTTAGCTATCTGGCTCCATGGGATATCTTTATATTTTTCCCTCATGGATTTTGGTATACTTTTTGCCGCTTCACCCATCACCTCAATTTCCCTTACCACAGCGCTTTTAGTTTTTTCATCTTTCATAAATTCATCGAAATTCATCTCACCTATAAAATTCTCAATCTTAGTTATACATTCCAGAATATCTTTTATAAAAAGCTTGTAATCTCTCTTCATACATCTACCGCTTCACTCAGAATTTTATCCCGTAATTCCGGCCGCAAAACTGGTTTTCTTACTAAATCTACTTTAACACCTAAAAGATTTTTAAGATATTCCTCAATCTCAATAAACTTAAAAAGGTCTGGCACCTCATAAAAATCAACAAGTATATCTACATCGCTTCTCTTTTTCTGTTCATTTCTTACATAAGAACCAAAAATTTTTATTTCTCTGATTTTATACTTCTTCTCCATCCCTCTTTTATGTGCTGACAACACTTCTTTTATTTCCCTTAAAGTGTTCATTTTTCATTCTCCACCAAATCCTTCGAATTATGAATGTCTAAGTGAATAATGGGGTCATCTCTTGCAATCACGCATTTTATCTTTCTGCTCTTTTTATAAAGCCCTACTGGTTGTAAAAATAGTGAACCACTTATGCTCTGAGCTATTGCTTCATAGTGTTACCTGCATTGCAAGACCTGACCCCCCTCATTGAATCAGCTTTTTGGCAAAATTGATGGCTTTCTCTTTAGTGTTAATTTTTCCTGCTACTTGAGCTTGATGAATTTTATTTAAAATGTATGCAATTTGAGGACCAGCGGAAATTCCCAATAATTCCATCAACTCTTTTCCTTTAATTAGTCCGGGAGATTGTAGCAGTAAGGAAGATTTTTGAAAATATTCCTGGAGAAGGAAGATAGCAGATTTTTGAGAGGAGGAGCGCTTAAAATTTACTGTTAAAAAGAGCAACAGAGTTTCTACTGTCTCTTTTCCTGCCTCTATTAAGAACTGAGCTACTAGCAGTGGGTCTAGTTGCTCTTCTTTCATAATTTTTTCTACATCCGGGTAAACTTTTTCTATCTTTTTCATTGTTTTTATCTGTTTCTGGGTTAACTTCAACTGCTTTCCCACAGAAGATAAAGGAATTTTTTCTTCCGGGGAAAAAAGCAGAGCAATCAGTTTTAATAAACTCTTCCGACTTTTCTTACCTTGATTGTTTTTCTTTAAATGAAGCAGGATTCTCTTTTTAATGTCTCTGGGGATTATTTTATTAGAGGAGAGTATCTCCTCCAGTCTTTTTAGGCTTTCTATATTTGGGTTTTGCTCGAGTATCTTTTTTAACAATGTTTTTGAAGAGAGATTATCCATATATTTATAAGAAAGAGGAGATTCAAGGAGAAGAAAGATTTCTTCTCTTACTCGCTCCACAGAGATGTTTTTAATGAAGATGGATTTTTGCTGGATAAGGGAAGAGAGATTTTCTTCTATAATAAAGTTGAATTGTGCAGCTAAACGGAAAGCTCGCAACATACGAAGGGGGTCTTCCTCTATCGACTCTTTTCTCATCAGTTTAATCTTTTTATTTATTAAATCCTCTAAGCCTGTAGAAGGGTCTATAAGGAATAAAGAAGACAATTCAAGGTGTTCTATATCCAGAGATAAAGCATTAATGGTAAAATCACGTTTGATTAGATTTGTTTGCATTTGTGCAGAGTTTTTAAGAGCAAAATCGATAGCAATCCCTGAAGGAAGAGTGATTCTCCTTAAGGTAGGCCTCAGGGTAATCAAGCTTCTTTTTATAGATTGTGCAAAGAGTTGAGCGGTTTTAAAATCGGGATCTTCTTCTATTAAATCCAGATCTTTCTTCTCTTTCCCTAAGAGGAGATTCCGAAGGCATCCCCCCACTAACCAAATTTTTTCTTTCCCTTTTATCTCAATTAGCTTTTTAAGATAGAGGTCTTTTTTCAGGGATTTTTTTAAATAAGCCCATTTTAAAGAACTGTTTGGACTTCTTTCTTTGCTGATTTTATCCAGTATTCCATTAACAAATTTTCCTGAATCAGCTGTTCCGTAACGTTTGGCTATTTCTACAGCTTCATTTATACTCACTACGGGAGGTATATCGTCGAGAAGAAGAAGCTCATAGATAGATAAACGGAGGATGTTTCGGTCTACCGTAGCCATTCTCTCGAGAGTCCAATTTTTAGCGTATTTTTTAATTAAAGAATTAATGGGAGGAAGAAATTGATAGGTCCCTAAAACTAACTTTCGGACAAATTTTTTTATCTCTGGCTTGAATCTATAACGAGAAAAGGTGGTCTCCAGAACTTTCTCTGCTGTAACTTTTCTTACATCCACCTCATAGAGAATCTGTAGAGCAGCTTCTCTGGCTCTGCGACGGTTTTTCATCCTTCAAGAAATCCTTCGCTACCTTATTTAATTGTCAACATTCTACATTTAAATTAGTATATTTTATATCTTTGTCAAGACTGATTTGACAGTTTTTTTGAAATGTGTTATAGTTCAATGGTTAAGAGTTGAACTTTGTAGTCTTCTATTAAAGCCCTTTTAAGAAGATAATATTTCAAAAATCTGATAAGGAGGTGAGACAGGTGAATAAAGCTGAATTAGTGGAGGAGGTATCCTCGGAGGTAGGTTTAACTAAGAAGGATGTTAATAATGTGGTGGATGCTATAACTTCGGTGATTACTAGCTCGTTGGCCCGGAAGGAAAGGGTTACCCTCGTCGGTTTTGGAACTTTCCAGATGCAGAGGAGAAAAGCAAGACAGGGGGTAAATCCTCAAACTAAAGCTAAGATGAGGATCCCAGCCAAAGATGTACCCAAATTCAAACCAGGGAAAAACTTAAGAGAAGCGGTAGGATAGAAAAAATTGTTAAAAGAGGCTAAGGGGTGAGGAGCAAAAACTCCCCTTAGCTTCCTTTTAGAGGGGTGATTGAAATGATAGATTCTTATGAATTTGGACATATTGTTATTGAGGGGAAAAGTTATACTTCAGATATTATTATTTATCCACAAAAAATAGATGCTCATTGGTGGCGAAAAGAGGGGCATCTTCTCCTTCCTCAGGACCTGAAGGAGGTCCTGGAGGAAAAACCCGAAGTTCTTATTATAGGTACAGGAGATTCTGGGCTAATGAAAGTTCCCCCCGAAACCCTAATGTATATTAAATCAAAGGGAATTGAAGCAAAAGTTGAACCTACAAGGTTGGCGTGTCGGCTCTACAACAAAGTTTATAGTTCCCGGAGGACAATCGCTGCTTTGCATTTAACTTGTTGAAGAAATACAAAACTTTTTTGTAAACCCCGTTAGATAGAGAAGCTTATCTTCCAGGGTGAATTTGACTGATCGGTCTCTTATGCTATTTTAAATTGAGGAGGAGGATATGGCAGAAAAAGGCGATTTTGAGTTAACAAATTTAAAGGAAGAAATAGATAAATTAAGAGGGCATCTTTGAAGTAGATAAAATAAAAAAGGAAATTAAAAAATTAGAAAAGGGACTTTCGTTAAGTTCCTGGAAGGAAGCGGATAAAAAAATAAAGACATCCCAGGAATTACACCATCTAAAGGAAAAAGAGAAAGAATGGGATAGAGTAATGGTTTTGTATGAAGAAATATTTACCTTAGAGCAACTTCTAAAAGAGGAGAAAGATGAGAGCCTGGAAGAGGAGAGAAAAAAGAAGCTAATCCTTTTGCAAAAAAAGATAAAGGAGTACCAGGTAAAATCTTTACTAAAAGGTAAGAACGATCAAGCTAATGCTATTTTATCAATTCATCCAGGAGCAGGAGGTACAGATTCATGTGATTGGGCAGAAATTCTTCTTCGAATGTATTCAGGGTGGGCAAATAAGAAAGGGTACAGGGTAAGAGTAGTGGAACGAATAGATGGAGAAGAAGCAGGTATAAAGACGGCAGTGGTAGTGATTGAGGGAGAATTCGCCTACGGTTATCTTAAACAGGAGGTGGGAATCCACAGGTTAGTTCGTATCTCTCCTTTTGATGCTTCCCATCGTCGTCATACCTCTTTTGCTGCAGTGGATGTAATTCCTGAGGTTGATGAAGTTGAAATAGAAATTAAGGAAGGCGATCTCCATATCGATACTTTTAGAGCCAGGGGACCAGGGGGTCAGCATGTCAATGTTACGGATTCTGCTGTAAGGATCACTCATTTACCTACAGGAATAATTGTGCAATGCCAGAATGAACGTTCACAGCATAAAAACAGAGCTACAGCAATGAGAATTCTTAAAGCTCGGTTATATAATTTTTATGAACTGGAGAAAGAGAAGGAGTTAAAAAAAAGGCACAAAGAGAAGACAAGAATAGAGTGGGGCAGGCAGGTGCGCTCTTATATTTTACATCCTTATACTCTGGTTAAAGACCATCGCACTAATATAGAAAAAAGTAATGTGGAAAAAGTATTAGAGGGTGAAATTGATGCTTTTATAATTGCTTCTTTAAAAGAAAAAATCTCACTCTCTTAAAAGGAAGGTTTTTTTACAAATAAGGAGGCCGGAATGGGGGGTTTTTATATAGGGAAAGAGAGGAGGGCACGAAAAGCTTATGGACTTGATGAAGTTGCTCTGGTTCCGGGCAATAAGAGTATCGACCCTGAGGATATTGACATAAAATGGAGAATGGGAGATATAACTTTTGATGTCCCCATCATAGCTTCGGCGATGGATGGAGTTGTAGATACAGATTTTGCTGTTCGGATGGGAAAACTAGGGGGATTAGCTGTTTTAAATTTGGAAGGGGTTCAGACCCGCTATAGAGATCCGGAAGAGGTGATGGAGGAGATTGTAAGTTCTTCTAATGAAGAGGCTGTGAAGATAATCCAGAAGATTTATAAAAAACCGATAAAAGAAGAGTTGATAGAGGAAAGAATCAAACAGATGAAAGAGGGAAAAGTTATCACTGCTACTTCCTGTACTCCTCTCCAAGCAGCTCGTCTTGGCCCAATTGCTCAAAAAGCAGGGGTAGATATTTTTGTTGTTCAGGCTACAGTAGCTACAGCAGAGTATATATCCTCCAAGAAGGAAGGATTGAATCTTAAAAAATTCCGCAAAGAGCTTTCTATTCCGGTTATCGCAGGAAATTGTGTTACTTATCAAACTGCTTATGATCTTATGGAGACAGGAATAGATGCTCTTTTGGTGGGAGTGGGGCCGGGTGCTGCCTGCACTACTCGTGAGGTCTTAGGGGTAGGCGTTCCTCAGGTTACCGCTACTGTTGATGCTTCTGCTGCCCGGGATGATTATTTTAAGAAAAACGGTCGTTATATCTCCATTATTACTGATGGGGGCATGAGGACAGGAGGGGACATCTGCAAAGCCTTTGCCTCCGGAGCAGATGCAGTAATGATTGGCTCAGCTTTTGCTCGGGCTAAGGAAGCTCCAGGGAAAGGCTACCATTGGGGTATGGCTACCTCGGATGAAAATTTACCTCGAGGAGCAAGAGTGAGGGTAGGAACAACCGGAACGTTAAGAGATATCCTTTACGGCCCGGCTAAATTAGATGATGGTTCTCAAAATTTAGTCTGGGCGATAAAGACCTGCATGGGTTATTGTGGGGTAGCTAATATGAAGGAGATGCATGAAGTTGAGATGATAATTGCTCCCGCCATAAAAAGCGAGGGTAAATTTTTTCAACGTGCTCAATATCTTTTTTAAACAAAAATAAACCCTACTAGTAGATAGAGAAGCTTATCTAACAGGGTAAAGCAAGGGTCAGCTCACCTTCTCTATCTTTCCTGAACGAATACAGCTAGTACAAACATAAGCTTTCTTTATCCGATTGTTAATTTTTATTTTAATGCGTTGAAGATTAGGAGACCAACTTCTTTTTGTTCTTATTCCGGATTTACTTACTCTATGCCCGCTAGTTGCTCCCCTGCCGCATATCTCACATTTTTTTGCCATAGTCAGACTCCTTACTTTTAAGTTTAGCATATTTTTAAAAAATAAGTAAATATTCAGTGAACCCCGTCTAAAATTTCCTTTCTCCTAAGCTGGTAGGCCCACTTTCCTTCTACCTCCCGGCCTTAATCTCCAGTTTCTTATCTTTATTATAATCGTTTTTTTTTGACAAGGGGGCAGCTGAAATTTTAAACAGCGGGTTAGCTGCTAGCCTTGTTGTGCTCCGCCTCTTAAGATACTGGGAAATTGTCAAAATTTTTAGTCATCCAGTTTAAATCTACAATTTTAATCTTACCCTAATTTCTCTTTTAAGGCAAATGGATTTTTTATTCCCCTTTTGTCCCCCCGTCTCAAGTCATTTAACTATGTAACCGAAGTTGCTACCCTAATGAACCGCGGTCTTCTTACTATCCAAAAAAGAATTGCTCAATATCAAGGGGAATATTCTTGACCAGGGTTCATCTCCAACTCATAAAGGAATTATTATTCAGCTTTATGAGAAGAAAATTGCTCCTCCTGACATTGCAAGACAAACTGGACATTCGCTGGAAGCAGTAGATAGATATATCTCTGATTATGAGAGAGTGAAGATGCTCCTACGGAAAGGTGCGGATGTAAAAGAGATGAGCCAGCTTAGCTAGAAGAGGCCTTAGCACGGTAAAAGAATATGAGAGAATCACCGTCCTTTATCACCCGGAATTAACTACAAGAAAGAGCGAAATTTAAGCCTGAAAGAAGGAAAACTTGATATTCCTGGTTTATCTGGTATCTTTAAAAAAGAAGCACGCAAGAAGCTCTTTTAAGTGTTTTCTTTGATAGAGTAATGTAAAATATAGCTCATTTACATGATTCCTTGAATGGTTCTTCAATAAGGACCTTTAAGGTATAATTTCTTTAAGGATAGAGTTACCAATAATTCTGACTATGGGGACAAATGTCCCAATAGTAAATGTAGTAAGAAAATCTGTTTTTCTATTTTTATGAAAGAATGCAGATAACTTTAAGGAGAAAAAGGTGGTTATTAAACACTACGAAGATGTACCATTGGATCGTGAGTCAAATGGTCAAAAAGCAGGAATTAGATGGTTGATTTCGAGAAAAGACGGTGCTGAAAATTTTGCTATGAGGATGATAGAGGTGGAGCCAGGTGGACCTACCCCCTTTCATTCGGTACAAAAAACAAGCTAAAAGTTATATGTTAAGATAAAGTACCTATGAACAAACAAAGAAAAGTTCTTGTTACTGATTATCCGTGGGAGAGTCTTAAGCCTGGAAGAGAAATGGAAGTTCTCACTGGTCTTGCATCCGGTGGTTGTCAATTAATTCTTTTCACGACAGGGGTCGGTGCTCCACAGAGATTTCCCTTATGTCCAGTAATTAAAATTTCAGGAAATAAAAATACTTGTCTGCATCTAAAGGAGCACATAGATGTTGACGTAAGCACAGTCATTAGAGACGAGGAGAGTATTGCAGAGGGAGGAGGAAGGATTTTTAAGGAAATAATAAAGGTAGCTTCAGGTAAAAAAGTGAAAGCAGAGCTTTTAGATTACGATGCGAATGGGGTAGATACTGATATATACGTTAAGGGTCCTGTGATTTGAAAAAAGAAAAAACATGCAAAAGATTTTAATAATTAATGAAAATGATAATGTAGCTGTTGCGGTACAACCTTTAAAAAAAGGCGATGAAATAGGTATAAACGTTAAAGGTCAAAAGGAGCTGAATAGACTGAGGATATGTCAAAATATTCCTTTTGGCCATAAAATTGCACTTAGAAGAATCAAAAGAGGAGAAAAGATTATAAAATATGGTGAGCCCGTAGGCGAAGCTACTAAAGATATTAGCGAAGGTGAATATGTCCATATTCATAATGTTGAGAGCAGAAAGGGCAGAGGAGATCTTCAGATAAGTTAGTATGAATTTAATCATACAAGCTGGGGAAAATTTAGTAAGATTTGCTGCGATAAGTGTGGATGGACACAGTTTCTTTGGCCGTACGGGAATGGGTTGTATACTGGGATCTAAAAATGTAAAGGCGATCTGTCTTAAGGGAGATGAAAAAACCAAAGTAGCAGATAAAGATAAGGTGCGAGAGCTACGTAAAGAATTAACGAAAAAAATAGCCAAGGCGACAAGTGATTTTGCTGTTGAAGTAAAGGGTATCTACATAGGGGGACACGATCCAAGGGCAGGTTTTGGGCAGGCTTTAAATTTTGCGAGGGGTCCTGCAGGCCCTCATCATGAAAATGCTAATCTCTCGCTGCCGTATTGGGGAGTTTTGTTACCCGAGCTTGGAATTGATAAAATACCCGAACGCTTTGAGATGGAAGGAACTGAATACTTGGTGGCAAAATATCAGGACTGGGCAGCTCTATATAACTCCTTAGTTATATGTAGATTTATGATGGAAGAGGGGGCTATGACCTTTGGAGATATGAGAGATTGTTTGAATGCAATAACTGGATGGGATATGTCTTTGGATGATGTAGCGAGGACGACGGAAAGAATATTTACTCTGGAGAGAATGGTTAATGTTAAATTTGGGTTAACTAAAGAGAATGACATGTTGCCAAAGAGAATACTCGAGGCAACAAAGGAAGGGCCTCATAGTGGAAAAGTTCCTAAAATTGACTCAGCTCTCAAAAAATGTTATAAGCTAAGAGGATGGAATGAACAGGGGATACCGAAGAAGGAAAAGTTAGAGGAGTTAGGACTTTTATAAGAGTGATCAAAAGGTCGTTATGGATGGAGAATTTTAAAAAAACAAGTTTTTATTTTAGGGGAAAGTTGCTTAGTAAAGTGGGGGGAGTGTTCAATCACACTTGGTAAGTTCTACAGAGAAAACTATAGTTGAAGCTTTGTTCAAAGGGCCCGAACGAAAGTTATGGCAAGAGAGGTGGATGGTACTAATTTTTGTGCCAACACATCAAGTTGGAAGAGGTAAGTATTAATGATGTACAAAAAAATAACCAAAGAAGTGGCAAAAAAGCTGGGGGAAATTGTAGGTGAAAACAATATCATTCTGGATAAAGAGAAAATGGTGGATTACTCCCACGATGAGTTCTCCCTTGATTACGCCCAGCACTTTCCAGAAATAGTAGTAAAACCAACAAATACAGAAGAAATCTCTCAAATTGTGAAACTGGCGAACAAAGAAAGATTCCCCGTTACTCCCCGGGGCGGGGGAACAGGTCTCGTCGCCGGTTGTGTCCCTATCTATGGTGGGGTGGTGTTACTCCTGGAGAATATGAATAATGTTCTGGAAATAGATAAAGAAAACCTGATGGCAACAGTTGAGCCCGGGGTTACCCTGATGGACTTCTACAGCGAGGTTGAGTCATCAGGTCTTTTCTTCCCGCCTCATCCCGGAGATGAGACAGCCCAGATAGGGGGTGCAATTACAACCAATGCTGGTGGAGCACGAGCGGTAAAATATGGAGTGGTAAGAGACTTCGTGAAGGGATTGGAAGTTGTCCTTCCTACCGGAGAGATTGTGCACCTGGGGGGCAAACTTTTAAAAAATTGTACTGGGTACAACCTCCTGCATTTAATAATCGGTTCAGAGGGTACGCTAGGTATTATTGGCAAGGCAGTAATACACCTACTTCCCCCGCCCGAAAATGTAATGACTCTTGTTATCCCTTACGATTCTTTACATGATGCTATAAAGACAGTCCCTGAGATAATATTGAGCGGTATACGGCCTATAAGTATAGAGTTTATTCAGGAGGATACTATTCCTCCCTCGGAAAAGCTGCTTGGAAAAAAATGGCCCTGCGAGGTAGGCAGTGCCTTTCTCATGATAATAGTAGATGGCCCAACTGAGGAGGAGCTGTACAGGTTATGTGAGATAATAGAAAATATATGCTCCGCCAACAAAGCCAGAGATGTTCTGGTGGCAGATAGCAGAGAAAAGCAGGAGGATATCCTGGCAATTAGAAGTAATATTTATGAGGGTTTGAAGCCGGACACCATTGAAATACTGGATCTCACAGTTCCTCTCTCTGAGATAGTGAATCATGTAAACAGAGTAAATGAGATATCGGAAGAGCACAGTATATGGCTTCCCACGTACGGTCATGCAGCAGATGGCAATGTTCACACCCATATTATGAAACTCAAAAAAGAAGGCGAGGAATTGGAGAGGCTGGAGAAAAAGAAATGGGAAGCAAAATATCCTGTAGTGAGAAAACTGCTGCATGAGGACTGTATCAAACGGGGGGGAGTAATATCTGGAGAACACTGTATAGGTATCATTAAAAAGGAGTATCTCTCGAAGGCACTGGGAGATGCTCACCTTGAAATGTTAAAAAGAATAAAGAGAACTTTCGATCCCCATAATATTTTAAATCCTGGCAAGATATTTGACTTATGAGAAGGTGTAAGAGACAGCAGGTACACTTCTGGTTAAAAGAACATATTTAGGTTTAAATTTTGCTAAATTTTCCCTAAGGGGTAATCTCACATAACCGCCGGGTAGGTATACAAGGAAACGGTTCCTTTTCACCCTGCTTTTGGGGAAAATATAATGGCAAGTATCATCACTCCTTACCACAGGCCTTTTAGGTGGAGCCGTGGGAGCTTCTCGTGCAGTGGTTGATGGAGGTTAGATAATCTTTCCTCTGGAGAGAATTAAAAAGGTCATGATACTTCCATCTCGTTCAGGTACGAAATGAATATCCAGGATTGGAAAAGAATTGGTGTCGAGTATGGGAAGGATATTTTAACAGTAAAAGTCCCTCCATATTGTGATATATTAACAATGGGCCATGTTCCTTCCCTGGCGGAACCGGCAAAGAAAATAGAGAACGCTCTGTCCAATCCCATAGGAAGCAAAACTATTGAGGATATAGTTGCTTCTTCTAAGAAACATCCCTTCAGGGTAGTTGTTGCGGTGATTGTCTCTGACAACACACGTCCTGTTCCCTATAATGCAGGAAGTGGGGAAGGGATACTCTTTCCTATTTTAAAGAGGTTGAAAAAAGTGGGAGTAAGGAATGAGAACATTAGAATTATTGTGGGTACCGGTACACATCTTCCTACATCCAGTAAGTGGAAAAAAGAAGCCCTTGGAGAGGCCATAGCAGACAGTTACACAATAATAGACCATGATTCGACCTCCCCTGATCTTTTCTCTATAGGCAACGTAGATGGGATTGAAGTTAAAATAAACAAAGAGTTTATTACTGCAGATGTTCGCATTGCGACAGGCCTTGTCGAACCTCACTTTACGGCAGGGGTATCAGGTGGAAGAAAGGCGATATGTCCTGGGCTTATGAATCTTGAAGCGACGTACCTTTTTCACGGTGTAGAGTTTACAGATAATCGTAATAGTACAAATTTAGTGTTGGAAAATAACCCTTGTCATAAATTTGCCTTGAAAGTCGCCCGTAAGGTAGGGGGTGGACTTCATTATAAATCTTACTATAAATGGGGATGGAAGATTGACAAGCCATTTTTATTCCACAAGAGGATAAAAATAAGCGTTTAAAAAACCGGTTTTTCTCCTCGAAATCAGAATCTTAGCTATTAATCCACATTTTCACTTGATGGGGTTTAGGGTCAACCGAAGAGAGGATCCTTTGCACCGCCATATGGTTAATATTGATAGAAAGCTTTTCATTTACCTTTTTCCCAAGTTCCTTGGTAGACCAGTGGGTTATCTTCTCAGGTTTTCTGCAGGTAATCTCTATTACTTTAAGCCTTATCTCATGGTCAAATTTCTTTGGTTCAATGTATGCAGTATCATTATAGCCAAATGAATTTTTCTCTTGATCATTATAAGAAAGTATTAGTTCAGGGATTTATATAGGTATCGAGGGGAAAAGTCCCGAGATTCTCTTGACGATTTTGTTAGAAGTAGTAAAATAAAAGTGGTAAAAAGAGGAGAATGTAAATGAATCTGTATGAAAAGTGGGAAAAAGCTACTAAAGAAACCAGGATATTAAGGTTTCGCTTACCTAACCTTTTATCTTTCGAGGCTACTACTCTACCTTATATGTCCTTGGCTGAATCGTCAATCAATACCGGAGATACAGTAGTGAGAAAGGGCGAGGTTGTGGTTCAGAAACCTTTAATTATTCTTCCCTCAAATCTTCCCCAATTTGAGGGATTTGAATTCGAAGATGATTATCAATTAAACAGCGATGAAATCAGAAGGTTTTTATTAATGAGAGGGGTTTCTTTTCCCTCTTTAAAATATCGCAATGAAACATATAATGTTGATGTTTATGAGGGATGTTTAAAAAAAGCAATAGAATATTTTTCTCTTCAGATGGAGAAAAGAGAGGATGTTCACTCGGGATTAATAGCGGGCCCGGAGGACTGCTGGAAGCTTTCCATTTTAATTTATGTGATAGCTCTTACTTCCAGATCGGCCCCTGAAGATGTTAGAAAAATTTTGGATAATTTGAGAAAGAAATATAAGTGAAATGGAGGAGACTAATTTATCTCTTTATAATACTTTATTTTTAAGGGATGAGCTCCTCTATCCAAAATTACTTTTATTTTCTTTTCTGAGGCTAGCTCTCCTGATTTTTTAATCTGGCCAAGGGAGGTTACAGTAAAACAGTTAGAGCGAGTTGTAATTAAGTTAGAAAGAGAGCGAAATATCATCTCTTTCTCGTCGTCTTCGTCTATATATCCATCTTCATCATCGTCTTTTCCATTATAACCCAGTTTAGCTATGATAACAACCTCAAGCATTTCTCCTATTTCATTAAAAGGTCTTCTTTTGCTGTTCCCATAATTTATTATTGCCTTAGCTAAGGAAGAGTCAATCCCGGGTAGACTTCTTAAAACCTGGCGGGATGCAGTGTTTATGTTTATCCTTCCTTTTGTGGCTTTCGTAGGGGGATTAACTACAGTAATTTTGTCCAGTATTTGCCAATCTCCTCCTGCCCCGAGTTTTATCGTTCGCCACTCTTTTCCTTTATGGATATATCCTACTTCTCCAGTATTAGCAAAAGGCTTATTTTTAACATAAAAACTGCTGTAGTCATTTTCATCCTTTGCCTCACCTACAGTAGGCATCCAGAACCAGTTGGAAAAGCCAGGGCTTCCTCCAGGAAGGCTACTAACAAACTCTCTTACTCGGGGGTCATTTTTTTCAAAAGCATTCCAGGGAGCTCCATAATTTTTATAGGGGACCCTGTCTACTATATTCTTTCCTGCATCTATTAAGATTACTGTATCACTATTATCATCCAGTAGTTCTTTCCCTATGGTTTTTCCCTCCATTTTTATAACCATATTAAATATGATTCTATAACCCCGGGCAGGCACTTCTCCCCATAACATCCTTCCTCCCAGGGAAGTTTTTATTCGCCATCCCCATATTTTACAAGAAGTATCATAAGGGTTAAAGAGCTCTATCCATTCCATTTCTATATCTATCTTCTTACCCGCCTTTTCTGATGCTTCGGCTCTTTTTTCTTTAAAAATATTTAAAACTCTTCCTATTTTTTCTGCCGGAGTTTTATTTTCTTCAAGCTCTTCAAGTATCCGTTTCAAATTTTCCTCTTTATTTGAGCTATCTTTTTCTACTTCCTTTTCTATTATTCCTGTAGCTTTCCCTCTTATCTTCTCTTCCAATTTTTCTCTTGTCTTCTCTTCTATTTTATCCTTGAGAAAGCTTATCCCCCCTTTTGCTAAATCTTTTGCTGCCGTGATTACTGAAGAGGTAAAGTGAGGCATTACTTCGTTAATATAAGGGGTTCTTTCGATACCATATTTACCTTTATATCCCGTGCAGAAACTATCTTCATCATGAAAGTCAACTATGTTTACAGCTATCTGATTGGCTTTATCCTGAAGTATGCCTACTTTTTGTAAAGCCTGGCTAATAATAGAAGGCGAAGAGGTATTAATATTAACCCTCAAATTTCCTTCTTTGTCTACATTTTTATCATAAGAGTAAATAGTAATATAATCCTTTATTTTATTGAAAGTAGCCTCTCCTATTCCCTTAACGAGCCTTACCTCTTCTACAGTATCAAAGGGATTATCGTCTCCATAGGGTTTATCTGGACAAAACTCATCGGGCTCGTCAATCCCTTCATTTTCTTCATCTATTATACCATCTCCATCGTTATCTATTCCGTCTGATTGAAGGATATCGTTGTCTTTATCATCATCCACTCCTTTTTTGCCTGGAGAGCTGTCTTTGCCATAACGATAGTTTATGATTGCCTCCACCTTCTCATTATCAAGCCCGTTTAACGCTCCTAAATTAACCTCG
>JAYEHT010000252.1:0-1766 GCA_034659655.1 Candidatus Aerophobota bacterium
TTTTCATCATCTGTTTTAGTAGTATGAGGAGTATTGTAGGGTACAAAGACAACATCACCCGGTTTAATTGGCATTGTTTCATCAGCGATTGTTACCCATCCGGTTCCCGATAGAATAAAAAATGTTTGTTCTTTATCTTTGTGTGCAACTATAGGTCCTTTACTATCAGAAGGCCATATTACAAGAGTAGCTTCGCATCTTTCTGTTTCTATACGATCAAGCAAAAGAATAGTAGCATTAGAACCGAAATCGAAGCGTTTTCCTTCATATTCCTCTATATTACAAATATATTTCCCTTTTTTAGATGTCGTTGGTGTACCCTTTCCCCAACCTGAGATAGTCTGTTGTGTCTGTGCTGTACGAATATCCTTTACCCTATCTATATGATCAGCAAACGAGGAATCTCCCTCCTTATCAGCGGTCAAAAATGCATTGAAAAGAAAATATTCCAGTCCTTTTGCTCCAGCAATAGTCCGATGTTTAACACCGGCAGGAACGTATATAAGGTCCTGTGGCTTAACTTCATACTTTGCTGAACCGACTATGACAATACCGGTGCCTGAAGTTACATAAAAAATTTGCTCTTTCTGATCATGGGCGTGTACAGGACCGGTTAAATCGGCTCTCCAGATATTCAAACCAACTTCCGTCAAAGCAGTCTCGCTCCGGTCTATTAGCACGACAATTTCGTTTAATTCAGCAACCCTTAGCTTTTTTCCTTCTTTATAATTTTTGCAAATCATTTTTCACCCTTTTTTAATTCATCAAGCTCAAATCTTGCTTGCTAAAAGAATCTGAACAAATCCTTTCGGAAGGATACACGTCCACTAAAGTCTATCGGTATACGATCAGGTAATCTATGATTTAGAGATAGTTGCACTCGTTCCCTATGAGAGATTTTTTTAGGCATTTGCTAATCACCCTATCTTTTGTAAAAACTAAAATTCTTAACCTCATTTTCTTGCTATTATCTCATAATAGCTAAATTAAAATGCATCTTTGTATATTCTCTCTATATCGGCAATCTCCATTCTTCGAGGATTATTATCCAAAAGCCTCGTTATTTTTGCGGCTAATTTTGTAAGTGCAGAAATATCATCCCTCTTTATTCCAACATCTCTGAGCCGCGTAGAAATTTGCATATCTTCCACCAACTTTCTTATAGCTAATACTGCCTCATTAGCTGTCTCTTTAATGGATAAATCCTTAGTTATTATACCCATTTGTTTAGCTACCTCAGCAAATCGAGAAGCGCAGGCTGGCATATTAAATTGGCTTACATAGGGTAACATCATAGCATTTGCTAATCCATGTGGAATGCCAAATATGCTTCCTAAAGGATAAGCTAATGCGTGTACCCCCCCGGTTCCTGAATTGGTTATAGTTATACCGGCAAATAGACTACCTAAAGCTACCTTATCCCTAACTTTCTTATCAGTCCCATCATCTCTCGCACTTTTTAGGTTGCAAGCAATCAACTCTATAGCCTTCAAAGCAATAACATCAGTTATAGGAGATGCTTTCTTACCTATATAACATTCTACTGCATGAGTAAAAGCATCTATCCCTGTAAAGGCTGTAACCCGGGGAGGAAGAGTGTCTGTGAAAGAAGGGTCTACTATGGCAAACTACTAAGTCCGCTAGGAATGGGACAAGAAAAAGATACCCCACGTAATCTATTCCCAATTTTCGTTTAAACATATTTTTCCCTCTTTGGATAAAGGGCAAAATTTGTGCCAAATGGATGGGGAATGGTTAAAAGGTAA
>JAYEHT010000253.1:0-1753 GCA_034659655.1 Candidatus Aerophobota bacterium
TACCATTATTTTCACTAATTCTTTAAATTTTATCTTTGGCTGCCAACCTAAATTTTCCTTAGCCTTGGTAGAGTCAGCGACCAGCTCTCCTACCTCCGTAGGCCTAAGATATCGTGGGTCAATCTTTACATATCTCTTCCAATCAAGATTAACATAGGAAAAGACTTCTTTTACAAATTCCTTAACGGAGTGAGAATCGCCAGTACCTATAACAAAATCTTCAGGTTTATTATATTGAAGCATTTTATACATAAATTCCACATATTCAGGAGCAAATCCCCAGTCTCTCTTTGCCTCTAAATTACCTAAATATAATTTTTTCTGTTTACCTGCCAAGACATTTGCAACTGCTCTGGTTATTTTTCTCGTTACAAAAGTTTCACCCCTTCTAGGACTATTGTGTATCCAAGTGAGACCTACCCCTGCCGAAAATGTCCCACTTTCCGTTTCTAAATCAAAAAGCCATCCAGAATAACTCACTTTCAACGCTTTCTTAACCTCTTCTAAAGATTTTTTCAAATGTTGCCCTTTTGAATTGTTATCAGAGTTTATATTTAGGTGAAAGTAAACCCTGTCATTCCTGAATTCTGGATGAAGAGTCACTCTTAATCCAAAGGTTTGGCTTACTAAATACCACAATCCAAGAGTTAGTACAGAGGAATTCGTTGTAAAGCTTTTTAAGATAGTCTTTTGATTACCTGCTTTCAGCCCATCACAACTATTATAACCATACACAAAGTGTTTAATCACATTTAGAGGAGCATTGAGGATTCTTGAAGAAACCTTTTTAAGCCCTTTCTCTGTGTATATTTCTTTCCTTATCAATCTTAAATAATCTCTATTCCCAAATAACTCAATAGAGGCAATTTCTCTACCCACAAACCCACTAGGATGCGTAGTTTCTTTAGTATATCCACCTGCAATCTTTTTCCATAGTTCACTTATTCTATTTCTTAAATTTTTATCCTCATTTACAAACCTTCCTTTCCCTTCCTCACTCACATATCCATCTGCCACCATCATACCAAGAAACTCTGCCTCTTCCGCAGTTACACTCATAGCTTTAGCTAAGGATGGGAAAGATTTAAGCTCCAAATAATCCCCTTCCTTTATATTCTTTGTTTTGACTTGTTTTTCTCCCTTCAAAAAAGATATATGATCCGCTGTTGCCTCATAGTATCCTCCCCTGCACACAATACGATGGACCCCTAAGTCTCTCTCAGTATCTGCATCGTTCCAAGTAGCAGTCATAGCCTTAATCCTTGTCCACTTGTTGCCATCCCAAACTTCCAAGTGGCTACCGTTTGCTGTTACATACTTTTTCCCTTTCGAAGAATTCTCACGATGGGGAACTATTTCTTCTACGGGAAGTATATCTATAAGCTGGGCATTCTTTCTTCTTATGATAATTGGCGTGTTACCCACGATACACTCGTGGTTGAACAGTACCCCGTTGCAGGCAGAAATGTTATATCCTTCTCTGTAGTTCACCACCATCCAATAAGCATAAACCTTACTACAGGCATAGGGACTGCGAGGTTTAAAAGGTGCATCTTCGTTCTGGGGCGGATTAGAGGCACCAAACATCTCACTTGATGATGCCTGATAAAACCTTATCTTATTCCCGCTTCTTCTTATTGCCTCCAGTATTCGGGTAGTGCCTAAACCTGTGACGTTTCCGCTGTATTCTGGCATATCAAAGCTGACCCTTACATGGCTTTGTGCTCCCAGGTGATAAACTTCATCCGGTTTT
>JAYEHT010000254.1:0-1749 GCA_034659655.1 Candidatus Aerophobota bacterium
CGATAAATGAGATTGTAAAACTTGACCGCTCCACTCTCGGTAATTACCTGGAGTTTCTTAAATTTTCCTATCTGGTAGTAGAAGTCCTGAAATTTGCAGGCATCAAAGAACGGATGAAAGCAAAGAAAAAATTCCTTGTTATAGATCAAGGTTTAAGAAATGCTGTCCTTAAAGATTATGAGGTAAGAGAAGATAATGTAGGTTTCATTCTTGAAAATGTTGTGGGGATTAATCTCTTTCTGTTTTGCAAGAGAGAAAATATGAGGCTTCACTATTGGAGAGTAGATGATGAGGTTGATTTTGTTATCTCGGACGAGGAGGTTATCCCGGTGGAAGTGAAATATAAAAAACGAATAAGGAAAAATGATAAAAGTAAGTTAAAGAATTTCATAAGAAAATTTAAAAAAGATAAGGCATTTCTTATCAAAAAAGACTTCTATGGTCGAGAAAGGGTTGGAAGGAGCCTCTTATATTTTATCCCCGCCGAGGTATTCTTACTTTCTTTGTGAGAAAGAAATGAAAAAGCAGAAAACAAAGGAAGAGAAAAAAAGAAAAGAAGATTAAACGCGAGGAAAAGATAGAAGCATACAAAAGGAGATTCTTATACATTTGAGGAATAGAGATTATTCATTCTATTACTGGATACCAGCAATTGTATGGATGGGATTAATTCTTGTGGGTGGATCTCCTTATGGTTTCTTTATAGGGAATAAGGTGCGGCATTTTACTTATATGTCGCAGGTTTTAAAAGGTATATTTCATATAGGAGAATTTGCGATATTAACAGTATTTATCCTTATTCCCTTAAATAAGAGGAAGCTCAATTTTGGTAGTATCATCACCTGGGCGATAATAATGGGCTCTGGGGTTGCTCTTCTTTCTGAATGTTCTCAGTTTCTCTTCTCTTCTCATCAACTATTTGAGTGGATTGACCTGGGTATGAATGAGGTAGGCATAGGGGTAGTCTTACTATTTTATAGCAGAAAAGCAAATTAGCTCATAGCGAAATAGCTGATAGCTCATAGCTGATAGGGAAAACAAATTCAAAAGCAAAAGCGAAATAGCTGATACCAAATTCAGAAGCCAAACAAACCAAAAACCATATTGGCTGAGAGGAAAGAACGTGAGATGTGAGAAAACCAAAAAAACCAGGGAAACCAGAAAAATCAAATTCAAAAGCAAAAGCGAAATAGCTGATAGTTTATAGCAAAACAAAAGTGTAGGGTTAGAGAACTGGTAATGAACGTATGCGGATACGCGTTGCCTCAAATACTATAATGCTTCCCTGCTCTAGTGCTTCACGGATATTCCTGAGGTTAGCAAGAAGAAGAGCCAGCTGCGATTCGGGTCGTTTCTGCGGATGACGCAACAGAATCACGGAAGGTTTCTTCTGGTGCCGCAATGCTAACAGCGTGCCAAAGTCAGTATCTGTTGAGACTATAATGCGGTCTTCGATGAAAGCTCTCTCAAATATTTCGCTATCCGGAGCAGATTGCATCCTGTAGTCTCGCACATGCACCGTATCATATCCAGCTCCCCTTAGTCCCTCAGCAACAACAGGCGAAAGAGCGTTGTCTATCAAGAACTTCACGAGCTACTTACCAACGGGATTTCTCGTTCTCTTACTGCCTCGGCGGCATACTGTAGGGCTTGGCCAATATCTTCGAGCTCAAGGTCGGGAAATGCCTTCAATATCTCCGCCTCACTCATCCCGTCAGCTACCATTCCTACTACCGTGGCTACCGGGAT
>JAYEHT010000255.1:0-8893 GCA_034659655.1 Candidatus Aerophobota bacterium
CAATTACTTTGCAGTAACAGAGGATTTAAATAAGAAGTTAGAGTCTCTAAAGGCTACAAATGCTGAGCAGAAAAAGACCATAGCTTCAAAAGAGAAGGAGATAAAACGACTTATCAGCAATTACTTTACAGTAACAGAGGATTTAAATAAGAAGATAGAGTCTCTAAAGGCTACAAATGCTGAGCAGGCAGAAACTATAGAGAGCTTAAAGGGGAAAATGAGTCTCCTTAAGAAAAAAGAAGCTAAGCAAGCAGAAGTGATTGCAGAGATAAGAGAGAAGTGGTCTCAAGAGATAAGTGCAAAAGAGAAAGAGTTAACCTCTCTTAAGAAAATTAACAAGAAGCAGGCAGCAACAATTAAAAGAGATAGAACAACGAAGTGGTTGTTGGGATTGGGGATAATAGCTGCGTATTTTGTTGGTCAGTGCAGTAGTGAGTGAGATTTGAAAGCGAAAATAAGGGAGGTGAAGAAATGTTAAAGAAGATAAAAATAATATTAATATCAATGATGGGACTATTTTTATTAGTGGGGAATGTGAGTCCAGCTGAAGAGGTCCCTACGATGGAAAGGTTTTTAAAAGAATTAGAGGACTTAAAGACAGAGATTAGTCAAGCAAAAGATTTGTCCGAGAAAGCAGAGGAGTTTTCTTTAGATACTTTTGAAGATACAGCTAAATTTAAGGAAACAGTGTTGGTTAAGGTAGGGCTATGGCGGACAGAACTGGCAGAAGAGTCTCTAGCAGCGATGGAAGAAAGGCGACTGATGCAGGAGAAAATCGCTAATATGCAGGCGGATATCTCTTTGGCCAAGGAGATAGCGGCTGGAGCTAAAATGCAGAGTGAACAGACAGAAAGAGAACTTCGAGAGTTAGCAAAAAAGAGTGAAGAAAAAACTGATTTGCTAATGGCTAAGATAGATGATCTTTTAGAAAGAGTGAGGAAATTAGAAAAAGGGATGGTAAAGAAGAAAGAAGTTAAATTAAAACCCTCAAAAATTGGACTAGCTAATTTTTATTTGGTGAAAAAGGAGGACACACTTTCTCGTATTGCTGGCGATAAAAATGTTTATGGGGATCCTTCAAAGTGGAGAAGAATCTATGAGGCTAATAAGAGTAGAGTTGAGAATCCTAATTTAATTTATCCCGGTCAAAGACTGGTAATCCCCTAAGGAATAGTTGCTCAAGTAAATGGGATGATGGGTTGATGGGGGAATTCATTTATATATTCGAAGGTATGGAGAGGAGGAGTCTTTATCGTTATTTTGATTTTGACGCGTAAGTATTCTCTTCTTTATCTCATTCACTCATCTACCCATTCGTCTCTTTTTTTCCATATTTTTTCATAAATTTATCTATTCTCCCACCTGTATCTATAAATTTTTGTTTACCTGTGAAAAAGGGATGACAGCGCGAACAGATTTCCACATGAAGGTTTTCTCGAGTAGACCTTGTCTTATATTCTGCTCCACAGGCGCATCTAATAATTGTCTCTTTATAAGGGGGATGTATTCCTTTTTTCATTATTTTACCTCTCCTTTAATCCTGCTTTTTTGGTTTTCCTGTTTTTTCTGATTTCTCTGGTTTTTTGGTTTCCCTTTAATCCTCTAATCCTTTAATCCTTTAATCCTCTAATCCTTTATTGGCTCTTTTTCTAAATGAGAAACTATATCCAGAAATTGTTGATTATTTTCTGTTTTTTCCATCACCTCTATAATTGCCTCAATGGGTTCCTTGAGATTTTGGCGATTGAGGTAATTTCTGAGAGCCCAGACCATTTTAAGTTCCCTTTTGCTTAATAGTAGTTCTTCTTTTCTTGTGCTGGATCTATTTACATCAATAGCGGGAAAGATTCGCCGTTCAGATAAGCTTCTACTTAACTTTAATTCCATATTACCCGTTCCTTTAAATTCTTCAAAGATGACCTCATCCATCTTGCTTCCCGTTTCCACCAAAGCGGTAGCTAAAATTGTTAAACTTCCTCCTTCCTCCACTTTTCTGGCAGCGCCGAAAAATCTTTTAGGGTAATGCAATGTGTTGGCGTCTATCCCTCCTGAGAGAACCTTTCCGCTGGTAGGAATTGTAAGATTATAAGCACGGGCTAATCTCGTAATGCTATCCAGGAGAATTACTACATCATGTCTCTGTTCTACCAATCTTTTAGCTTTCTCAATAACTAACTCTGCTATTCGAATATGATGTTTTGGGGGTTCATCAAAGGTGGAGAAGGCTACTTCTCCTTTTACTGAGCGCTGCATATCTGTAACCTCTTCCGGTCGCTCATCAATGAGCAGAATTATGAGGTCTATCTTAGGGCGATTAGTAGATATACCATTGGCTATCTTCTGTAAAAGGATAGTTTTTCCTGTTTTAGGGGGAGCAACAATGAGGCCTCTCTGTCCCTTTCCTAAAGGAGAAATGAGGTCGATTAAGCGGGTTGAAATCTCTTTATGATTAGTTTCCAGGGTAATTCTTTCCCGGGGATGAAGAGGAGTTAAATTCCCAAAAATAGTTCTTTCTCTCGCTTTTTCTGGGTCCTCACCGTTTACTTTCTCCACTTTTAATAGAGCAAAGTAATTTTCGTTATCTTTTGGGGGTCTGATTTGTCCACCTATCGTGTCCCCTTCCCTTAAATTAAAACGCTTGATTTGGGAGGGAGAAACATATATATCGTCTGGACCTGAGATATAGTTAGAACGAAGAAATCCGTAACCTTCAGCCAGAATATCTATTATCCCTGAACCGTAAACTACTTTTTCCTTATCAATCTCATCCTGGATGATTTTAAATATGAGGTCTTGCTTGGTTAAATGTCTATAGTTATCTATTCTTTTCTCAACAGCTATTTTATGCAAATCAGTAATTCCCCTTGTTTGTAATTCAGCAACATCCACTTTTTATCCTCCTTATTGCTTCCGGGAGATTATTCAATATATCTGTTGCTATTAAACTTACCTCTCCCTTTATTTGAGCAGCCAAATCTCCAGCTAATCCATGCAGGTATGCTCCCAATTTTGCTGCTGTTAATGTAGAAAATCCTTGCACTAATAATCCACCAATTATTCCTGTAAGCACATCTCCACTTCCTCCGCTGGCTATTCCTGGATTTCCCGTAGAATTAATCCAGATGGTTCCTTCTTTATCTGCAATTACAGTTCTTGCTCCCTTTAGTAAAGCAATTCCTCCTGTATTTTTAGCTAAGGTAAGAGCAAAACCTATCCTATCTTTTTGGATCTCCTTTATAGAGGTATGCAGGAGTCTACTTAACTCTCCCGGATGAGGAGTGATGATTAAAGGAGCCTTATATTTACTGAGCAGAGCAGTTTCATCGCCAAGCACATTTATCCCATCCGCATCTATAATTAAAGGAATAGTTAATTGTTTTACTAGCATCTTTACCAATTTTGCAGTCTCTTTATTGGTAGAAATCCCCGGTCCTAATGCTACTGCTTCACATTTTTTACTGAATTCTTCTATTTTTTTTAGCGCCCTAAAAGATAAACTCCCCTCCTCAGTTTGAGGTAGGGGAAGGGTTATGGCTTCGGTTAGTTTTACCTCCAGGACCGGGTTTAAACTTTCTGGAATTCCTAAGGTTACCAGTCCTGCCCCTGCTCTTAAGGCGGCAAGAGAGGTTAGGGCAGCTGCTCCTGTCATTCCTCTGGATCCGGCTATAACTAATAGATGCCCAAAATTACCTTTGTGGGAAGACAATTTCCTCTTAAATATATCTTTTGCTATATCTGCTGATGTAAGAAGATTGCATCGGGTCTCCGCCTCGGGCAGAGTATAAGGAATGCCTATATCAGCTACTTTTATTTTACCTGCATAATCCATCCCCGGGTATAAATATAAACCCTGTTTAGGATAAGCAAAAGTTACCGTGCAATTTGCCTTAATGGCTTCTCCTTCCACTTCTCCTGTATCGGCATCTACTCCTGTAGGAATATCCACAGCTACTATATTTCTGCTAAATCTATTAATTAAAGAGACTATCTCTTTCATTATACCTCGAGGAGCTCCCTTTGCTCCTGTCCCCAAAAGAGCATCTACTACTATATCTGCGAGTTTAAGCTCTTCTTTCAAGCTTTTCATCCCTTCAGAAGAGGTAACCTCTTTTATCTGCACCCCTAAATTAAAGGCAATTTTTAAATTTATAGCTGTCTCACCCTTTATTTTCTCTTTTCTTCCCAGAAGAAACAGCCTTACTTTTATTCCTCCGGCAAAAAGATGTCTTGCCACTACTATTCCGTCTCCCCCATTATTACCAGAGCCAGAAAATATACAAACAGATTTTTCCTCTAAAGGAGAGTATTCTTCTTTTATTGTTTCTACTACTGCTCGACCAGCATTCTCCATAAGTAATATTCCCGGAATACCTATAGAGTTTATCGTTTCTTCATCTATTTTTCGCATTTTCTCAGCAGTTACTAATTTCATTATCTTCTCCTGTGGCTACCGCCTCAGCTATAGCATAGCTCGTATCGTGAGAGATGGTAACCAGAACCAATTTTATTTCCTTTTCTTTAGCGATTTTTTTAATTTTTCCTCCAAGAATAACATAAGGTTTACCTTCTTTTGTTGATAATATTTGTACATCCTGCCAGGATGTATTGACTCCTAAGGATTTAAATACGGCTTCTTTGGCCGCAAACCTTCCTCCAAGTTGGATCGGCTTCACCCGACCATTTCTTCTTTTTTGGCAATTTATCTCCTGAGGGGTAAAAATTCTCTTTTCAAATTTTTCTTCCCAGATTGAGATAATCTTTCTTAATCTATCTATATTAACTATATCTATTCCAATTCCCTTAATCATAAATTTATCCTTTAATTAAATTTACCATCTCCTTCACAGCCTCCTTTATCCCTACTAAACAGGCTCGGGAGATGATGGAATGGCCTATAGTAAATTCTTCTATATCTTCTATCAGGCATAATTTTTTTATGTTATGGTAATTTAATCCACATCCAGCACTTACTCCTAAACCAATTTTTTTTGCTAATATGGCCGCTCCGGCAATTTTTTCTAATTGTGTAGCCGCCTCTAAGTAGTTTTTACTTGCCGCATACAACCCTGTATGTAGCTGTACTATATCTGCTCCCCATTTATGAGCTTTTTTTATACTTTCTGAATCTGGATTAACCAGTAAAGAGATTAGACTACCTCTTTCATGAAGAAGAGAGATTACCTCTTTTAATCGGAGATTATTTTTTGAAAAACTTAGTCCTCCCTGCGTTATTTCTTCCTTTTTTTCTGGAACTATAGTTGCCAGATCCGGCTTTATATTAAGGACGATTTTTACTGCTTTTTCATTTACTCCCATCTCTAAGTTCAGGTTGGTTTTTATTGTTGCTCGCAGGAGATTTAAGTCTTTTTCCCGGATATACCTCTCGTCCTCTCTTAAATATACACTAATTCCTTTCGCTCCTCCAAGTTCTGCCAGGATGGCAGCGGCTACGGGATCGGGCTCTTCAGATTTTTGACGGAGAACAGCTATATCACTGATATCCACATTTAGTTCTGGCATTTTGAAATTTCATTACTTATGATTTTATCCTCTTTAATTCTTTTCACTGCTTCTTTTATCTTTTCTTCGGCTACAGTCAAGGATATTCTAATGTAACCTTCTCCATAAGAGCCAAATCCAATTCCCGGGGTAACCACTACTTCGCATTGCTCCATAAGTTTTTCTGTAAATTCTAGTGAAGAGGAGCCTTTCGGTAATTTTATCCATAAATAGAAGGTTGCCCGGGGAACCGATATCTTCCAGCCTATCTCTCTTAAACTCTTTACCATAATATCTCTTCTTTTTTGATAAATCCGACGTATTCTCCCGTTTAACTCTTCTTCCCTTTTAAGAGCTTCTATTCCTGCTTCCTGGATAGCCTGAAAAACACCAGAATCTATATTTGTCTTCACCTCGCCAAGGCTTTTAATTAATTCTTTATTCCCTCCAGCAAAACCTATACGCCAACCAGTCATATTGAAAGTCTTTGAAAGGGAATGAAATTCTATTCCCACCTCTTTTCCTCCTTTTACTTCTAAGAGACTGGGGGGTCTTTGCCTGGTAAAGAAGATTTCTGAATAGGCTAAATCGTGACATATTACAACATTAAACTTTTTAGCAAACTCTACCACTTTTTTGAAGAAATTTTTATCGGCTACTGCTCCTGTAGGATTATGGGGATAGTTTAAAAATAGAATTTTTGCTTTTCGGGCTATTTTCTCCTCTATATCTTCGATCCGGGGAAGAAACTCTTTTTCTTCAAGAAGAGGTAAAGTGAAAGGTTTACCTCCAGCAAAGATGACTCCTGCTCTATAAACAGGATAAGCAGGCTCAGGGACTAATGCTAAATCTCCAGGATTAATTAAACACAGGGGAAGATGAGCTATACCTTCTTTGGAACCAATTAAGGTAATAATCTCATTTTGCGGGTCGAGTTCCACTCCAAATCTTCTTCTATACCATTGGGAGATAGCCTGACGAAAAGAGAGAAGACCTTTATATGAAGGATAGCGGTGATTTTCTGGATTCTGAGCCGCCTGAGATAATTTTTCAATAATGGGGGAGGGAGTAGGAAGGTCAGGGTCCCCTACTCCTAAATCAATTATATTTTTCCCTTTTTCTCTTAGCTCCTTTTTTAATTTATCCAGAAGAGCAAAAAGATATGGAGGGATTTGAGTGAGTCTTTCTGCTTTTTCTATCTTCATTTTATAGTTCTTCGTGACCCGGAAACCTGATAAATGCATTTCTTATTTCTTATTTCTTATTTTTAGGACATCCTGGAGAGTGTAAAGCCCATTTTTCTGTTTTGCGATAAATTTAGCTCCAAGAAGAGCTCCTCGAGCAAAAATATAGCGGGATTCTGCCCGATGTGTAATTTCTAACTCTTCTTTGGCGCCAGCGAAAATTATTTTATGCTCTCCCGGAACGGTTCCCCCTCTTACAGAATGAATTCCTATCTCTTCTGTGCTTCTCTCCCCGGTCTCTCCTCTTCTTCCATATATTCCAACCTCGGATAATTTCTTCCCTTCAGCCTCAGCTATAATTTGAGCAATTTTTTTTGCTGTGCCACTGGGAGCATCTTTTTTATGTCTATGGTGCAGTTCTATGATTTCTTTATCAAATCCTTCTCCTAAGAGATGAGCTATCTCTCCCACTATATTAAAGAGGAGATTTATTCCTATGCTCATATTAGGGGAGAAAAGTATGGGAATGCTTAAAGAGCTCTCTTTTATTTTAGCTTTTTCTTCTTCGGTAAATCCTGTTGTTCCAATTACTATAGGGATTCCTCTTTTTTTGGCAATGTTGAGATGGTTCATACTTGCTTCGGGTATAGTAAACTCAATGATAACTGCATCCTTTTGGATTACTCTTTCTAAATCGGAAGTAAGTTTAATTCCCCTTATTTCCTTCCCTATAGAAGGATGATTTGGAGCTTCTACTGCTCCTGTTAGTTTTGCCTCTTTCTCCTGAAAAACCAGATCTACTACATTTTTGCCCATCCTTCCCCGGGCACCGCAAACGATTATTTTAACCATCTTTTTTTAACCTTTTTCTTTTTATAATTGGCCATTCTAATGTTTGGTTTATAACCGACCTATGGTTTGTTCTTTACCTTTCCTCTAACTAACGGTTTACCTTTAAAGATTGAATGGAAACAGAATATTTTTAAGTTTCGCACCACTCTTCAGGGAAGATTCTACCTTTTTGTTAGCTCAAAATTAGATTCCTCATTTTCGGGAAGGAATTATGGTGGAGGCGGAGGGAATCGAACCCTCGTCCAGAAATAAAAACCTCAGAATTCCTACATAGTTAGTCTACATTTTTTATTTTCTCTCCTTTAAACTCTGTAAACGAAATCTAAAGGAGATTAATAGAGATTTAGGATTCACCTCTTTCCTCCCCTATTTAAGGAAAAGAGGCTATCTCTACTCTCTTACACCTCTCTTGCTCCGTAGAGAAGAAAGCAAGGAGACGTAGCTACTTAATTGTAGCTAAAAGCTAACGCTTGTGGATTGGCGTTTAAGTTTAATCCCGGATGGATTTACAAGGTATCCAGGAACCCTTGCTATGCAATCCTGATTTTTTTATCTCTGTCGAAACCGAATCGCCCCCTTTTTGTATAAGTTTAATTTCTCAATTTAATAGGATTCTCTTTCTTCTTTTAAAGCATGCCTTACCTCTCGTTCTATCGCTCTTCTTTTTAACTTCTCTCTTTTATCGTATAGTTTTTTTCCCTTGGCTAAGCCAATCTCCACTTTCGCTTTCCCTTTTTTAAAGTATATACTTAAAGGAATTAATGTCAACCCCTTCTGCGCTAATACCCCAATTAGTCTGCGTATTTCACCCTTATGTAAAAGAAGTTTTCTTTCCCTTTTAGGCTCATAATCAGCTCGACCAATTGAGGTATAGGGAGCAATATCTAAATTAAAAAGGAATGCCTCCCCCTTTTTATCTATTCGGGCAAAAGAGTTAGTGAAGTTTACCCTTCCTTCCCGAATAGATTTGACTTCCCATCCCTTGAGTACAATGCCTGTTTCCCATCTATCAAGAATCTCATATTCATGTTTTGCTTTTTTATTAACGATTACCTTTTTCAAGAAGACCTCACAGTTTTCAGAGTTTAACCTGCAAGCTTTTCTTTTTTAGAAAAAGTATTTATTAATCCTATCATTATTCCTAAACTGAGAAAAGCACCGGGAGGAAGAATCATAATTACCCAGGGACGGAATGAACTGCCTAAAATCTGATAATTAAATATAGAGCCGGAACCGAGAATTTCTCTGATAATCCCGAGCATTGTCAAAGCACCGGTGAATCCCATCCCCATACCTAAGGTATCAGCTAAAGAGGGGAGAACAGGATTTTTAGAGGTAAAAGCCTCGATTCTTCCTAA
>JAYEHT010000256.1:0-1739 GCA_034659655.1 Candidatus Aerophobota bacterium
TAGTAAAGAGGTATCCTCCTCAAAAGAAAGATTCCGAGTTCTCATTTTCTCATCTATGGCTCCCTTTAATCCTCCAATGTCCTGAGCGTGCAGGCGAGCTATTTCCTTAGTCCCAAGCAAGAGGTAAAGTTCTTCCCTGCCATTATTATCCGTAATACACCAACCGTGTATTTCCTCAAGGGGAACCTCAAAGGTTATCCTTTCCTGGTAAGGCTTGAAGAAGAACAACCGCTTATCCGTGATATAAAAACGACCCAGCTGCCATCTGGGCTGAACAGGTGGCTTATTCAAGTAATATGAGCCAAAGATAGAGGTAATCGTCCCATCATCATTTCTAAGAGGCACCCTATACTCTTTCTTCTTTTGCAAGAGGACTTCCCTATCGTCCATAATATTGTGCTTCAGCATGGTTACTCCGCCAGCCAGGGCAGCCTTAAGATTTATCCCCGCCAGGGCAACGCCGGCAAGCCCAAGGATAATGTCACCATAAATGACGGTCCCCTTGGTCAGTAGAACGTCCAGAGCATCGGTCAGCGGTTCCAATTTGTGTTTATGTCTGCCAAAGTCATCGCCATAAATCTCCCGGCTTAGCCTCTCTTTTGTCAGTCGACAGGATTCGATGATCCCTTGCTCTGCCTTCAGCTCTTCTATAAGCCGGTCGGCATTGAAGAAGGCTTCCTCCAGCCTATCCTTTTGCTCATCAGTTAGCAATCCTTTTTTTATCACCCTTTGAGCTTGCCTTTTGAGCACTTCTTTTAGTATCTCGCCCAGAGTAACCAACAGGCTCATTAAATCAGCCTTGGTTGCCTCAGGGTCAATGTTGACACCAATGCCCTCTTCTCTCTTTTTAAACTCAAACATCTTTCCCCTCTTTTTTCTTAACCGATGTAGGGATTTCTAGCCCTACCTTTTTAGCGGTTTCAAATGAGGCTAAAAGCAGGGGCTGTATCTTAAGGCTAAGCACCTCTATATCACCAGCCGTTATAGGGATATCAGCCGTAATGGTAGTTCCTTTGTCCAGAAGTACCTTTAGCAGCTCTGCTAAGCCTACATCCCAATCATCTCTGTGGCCGCGACTCATTTTCCTGCCTCCTCCTTTCTATATTCCTGAAGGAATCCCCAACGTTCCATCAGCTTTTCCTCCTCAGCTTCATAATCCTCCTCAGTTATCTGACCGGCCTCTAAGGCCATTTGCAGGGTAAGAAGTTTTTCCTTACACTGCTCTTCATTGGGGTAAAGCACCTTATCCGCCTCATCCCTGACTCCCTCACATACCTTCCACAGCATTTGGACCGGGAGAAGTAGAAGATCATCTATAATTAGCATAACTACAATACCTCCTTTAAATATAATTTAACATCGACAAAGTTATAGGGAGAGACTGGCTTGACAACCTTAAAATTTACCATCTCCCCATATTCTGAATCTAACTTATCTATAAGGTTATCAAATTGTTTTTCTTTATCCTTATCCACCAAGAAAGAGGCATTTAGAAGGTTCTCCACGCTAATCGGAGGGTTGTATCTACCATCGACAGCCACTCGCATAAGCTTCCTATAAACCCTGGAGTAGTATTTCTCTCGCCATTTGTCGACCAATGATTTTACCAGTTGCCCAGCTTCAATCAGTAATGGTTCAGCTTTATCAGGTGACAAGGTCTTTATCTTCTCCTTAATCTTGGCTATCCCTTTATTCTTAGCTGCTATCCAGGCTATCATAGCCTCTTTCTGCCAGAAAAC
>JAYEHT010000257.1:0-1734 GCA_034659655.1 Candidatus Aerophobota bacterium
AGAAGAGGTTAGCCGAAAGATTCCTACCACTGTTGTGGCAGCATCTCCTAATCTGGCAGCTGCCCGGAAAGTTCAGCAAATTCTTATGTCTCCAACATTTCGCGTGTATACAAATGATGACCCCATCGGTGTAGAGCTTGGTGGAGCACTTAAAAATATTATAGCTCTGGCAGTTGGTATCTGTGATGGGTTGGGACTCGGAGACAATACAAAAGGTGCCCTCATGACACGGGGACTCGCAGAAATCAGACGTTTAGGAAAAGCTATGGGAGCTAACCCTACTACCTTTGCGGGTTTATCAGGTATAGGAGATCTTATTACCACCTCCATCAGTGGGCACAGCCGTAATAGATATGTAGGGGAACAGCTCGGTAAAGGAAGAAAACTTAAGGGAATATTAAAAGAGATGACTCAGGTAGCTGAAGGAGTCAATACTACGCGGGCAGCATTTAAGCTCTCACAAAAGCTTGGTGTGGAAATGCCTATCACAGCAGAGGTTTACAAGATACTCTTTAAAGGAAAGAACCCTAAAGAGGCTACATTTGATCTGATGATGCGAAAGGCAAAACCGGAGATATGGTAGGAGTAACCAGAAACCAAAATTAAAAATTAAGAAAAATACAAATTGCAGTAAATACTCAGTAAACCCCGTTAGAAATCCACCAAAAGGGTAATGATTAAATCATTCTTCTGGCAGAAACAAAACTGCCCCTACCTGTTTTCCCTTAGTCTTGATTATCAGCAAGAATAACCGGGAATTCCAATCTATCTTTAATAGTTCATCGCTTCATATAGTGGCTCTAAGTAAAGGGAATGTATCTTCTTCAGTCCCCCAAATATAGTCCCTGCTGATACATTAAGACCGTACTCTTACATCTCGATAACCTGCCTTTCTATAGGCAGATGATTACGATATTTATTGATAAGGGTAACAACCCAGAATCCTATTGAGAATTTCCCTTTGGTAGAAGAAAAGTAGGCCTACTAATTTAGAATAAAGGAATTTTAGACGGGGTTCACTGAATATTTACATACAATAACAATTGACTTCACAATTAAAGATGCTATAATTAGTATCAAATATAGTATTAGAAAGGATGTGGAATAAAATGTCTATAAGTGTTACAGAGGATATTAAATCGGTTTCTGATTTAAAGAGAAAAACCCATGAGGTTTTTAAGCAGATGCATCGCACTGGCCGCCCAATTATTATCACCGTTAATGGAAAACCTGATGCTGTTTTGCTTGACGCAAAAGTTTTTGAAAGAAAACTAAAAACATTAAATCTTGGTATTTTATTAGCTGAAGCCGAAACCGATGTGAAAAAAGAACGCACCCGACCGGCACGAGATTTTCTAAAGGAGCTTCATCATTGTGCAAAAGCATCAGGTTGAAATTACCAGAATAGCTGAATCTGATATCCAGGAGATTTTTGAATATATCCTGCGAGATAATGAGAGAGCAGCCGTCAAATGGGTTGAGGAAATAGAGCAACAAATTGATACATTGGAAAATTTTCCTATGCGTTGTCCAATCATTCCTGAAGTACAGGAATTAGGAGGAAAATATCGTCATCTTATCTATGGCAATTATAGAACCATCTTTAAGATTGAAGAACCAAAGGTAATTATAATGCGGGTTATTCATGGTGCTCGATTGCTTGATCTGGGGGTGTTTGAAAAATAGGAACAGCGACTATTTTTGTTACTGTCCTACCAGCTCCACCCGCCGGTT
>JAYEHT010000258.1:0-1727 GCA_034659655.1 Candidatus Aerophobota bacterium
GCTCAAAGACGTGGAGCGAGTTTATAATTTATTCAAAGATGATTTTTACATAGATAGAAATAGTATTTTACAGGCTGTGCAGTCTCAGGGCTTATTTAATGTCATTCATAATAAATTTGTAGTGAAGGTGGATTTTATCATTCGCAAAGATACTAAATACCGAAAAACAGAATTTAACAGACGTCGAAAAATTTATATTGAAAAGACGGATATCTATATTGTGTCCGCTGAGGATCTGATTTTATCTAAACTCTTTTGGGCGAAAGATTTCCGTTCTTCAACACAATTGACTGATGTCCGAAATATTCTGGAGAGTGTTAAGAATTTGGATATGAATTATTTAAAGTTCTGGGTAAGAGAACTAAAACTTGAAGAGATTTTTGATGAGGCATTAGGGTGAAAGATACTTCCAAGGAATTTAGCAAGTTATATAAAGAATTACTGTTGACTAAGAGTAACGAAGAGCGTCTTAAGATGGGTTGTTCTATGTATGAAACGGCAAAGCAACTTGTTGAGGTTTCTATTCGCGAACAACGTCCCCATATCTCCTCGACAGAAATGCTTAAAGAGATATTTCTGCGATTTTATGCATCAGATTTTAAGCCAGCAGAACAGAAAAAGGTTATTCAACATATAGAGACTTCCTCTCGAGAGAGTGGAGCAAAATGAGATAAAAGCGAAAAATAGAATTAAAGGGCTATACATACTAATTCTATTCTCGATTCTGGCTACTGGCTACCGGATTCTATTCGGGTAGACCCGATAATAGCTGTTTAATTTGACATTCTCCTTTAATGGCATAAAATAATTCTGGTAGAAGTTTAAGGCATAAATTTTCAGGGGTTTAGAAATTGAGCGAAATTAAATTTGGCACAGATGGCTGGAGAGGGGTGATTGCTGACAATTTCACTTTTGCCAATGTAGCTAAGGTAGCACAGGCTGTAGCTGATTATTACAGGATTTACGAAAATAAAGAAAAGGCATTGGTGATAGGATACGATGCTCGCTTTTTATCCAAGGAATTTGCTCAGGTAGTGGCGGAAGTTCTTGCAGGAAATGATTTTCATATTGTACTTTCCTCGGAAGATCTTCCTACCCAGGCTATCTCTTTTGCTATAAGCAGCACTCATCTTGGCGGCGGGATAATGCTCACCGCTTCTCATAATCCTCCTCAATTTAACGGAATAAAAATCAGGAGCTCTTCCGGAGCCTCTGTTCTTCCTGAGGTTACCGCTAAAATTGAGTCCTTTTTGGGGAAAAATAAGATAAAGAGAGTTAATTTGGAAGAAGCTGAGAGAAAAAAAATGATTATAAAAAGAGATTTAACCCTGAGCTATATTAAGAAAGTAGAGTCTTTTTTAGACAGTGACCTGCTAAAAAGAGCTCACCTTAAAGTTATTTATGATCCTATGTTTGGAGCAGGGGATGGTATTACCCAAAAAATTCTTGCTAAGTCAAACTGTGAGGTGATTACAATTAACCCTAAATATAATCCCGGGTTTGGAGGATTAAATCCTGAACCTATTGAGGAGAATTTAGAGGATTTAAAGAAAAGAGTAGCAGAAGAGAGGGCAGATTTAGGGATAGCTACAGACGGAGATGGTGATAGAGTGGGAATAGTGGATGATAAGGGGAGATATCTAACTCCTCATCAAGTCTTTTCCCTTCTCCTTTTATATCTGGTAAGGGAGAGAAAAATGAGGGGAGGAGTGGTTAAAACTGCTTCT
>JAYEHT010000259.1:0-8716 GCA_034659655.1 Candidatus Aerophobota bacterium
ACCCCAAAAATTTCGGATTTTATCAATTAATGCTAAAGCAACGAATATACCCGCAACACTAATTGCCAAAATCCAGATTAAATGCAAATCCTTATTTTTTATTCCCTCATCAATGAGTTGTTTAATGAGAAAAGGGGGTACAATAAGAGCCCCAGCGAATAAAACATGCAAAACCCAGATGATAAAAAATTTCCCCTTATAAGGGCAAACATATTCTTTATAGAATCTAAAAATTAAATACAGCCCCTTTTTTATTTTAGAGACAGTTTTTTCTTCAGACATAGTTTATTGTCCCTCTAATTAGCTGGTCAATCTGACTTGATAAAAATTAAGTAGCGTTATCTCTTCTTGTCAACTTACTCAAACACAGAAACGCTATTATCATAGGGAAAATAGTGAACCGAAAAGTGGTTATAAGACCCCATTTGTCAGCAATGAAGCCAAAAAGAAAAGGTGAGCAGATCCGAGCCAGACTGGATAAGCTTATCATACCTCCAAATATCTTTCCCCGACTCTTTTCAAAGGTAACCCGGCTCAACCAAACATTTTGAGAAGGCCAGGTTCCACCGTTACAGAAACCTAATCCTATGAGAAGGATAAAAACTGCCAGAAGAGGAAGAGGTAAAGTAACAGCAAAAATTGTGGGTATCATAGCTAAGGATAAGAATAAGAGAATTTTCAGAGGAGAATAGTAATCAGAGAGCATGCCCCATATTAGCCCTGCAGGCACGGACCCTATCCAGATAAAAGCGAGAAGGAAGGAGGCTTTCTCAGGCAACAAACCTGCAACATCCACAGCAAAGAGGGGCATAAAAGATGTGATAACCACAGTCCCAAATATATGAGCTCCCCGGGCCAAATAGAAAAGACTTAAAGATTTTAGAGTTACAGGGTTAACCTTTGGCCGAGGCGTTGGGTCTGTATCTGTTAAATCCAGGTGAGAGGCCAGGAAAGCTAAACCGACGGGTATACTTGGAGTAGTTAAAATTAAGGGGGTTAACCGCCACCCTAACAAGGCTACCAGGTAGCTGAAAGAAAGTGTCATAACTAAAATTCCCATAACGCTCACTGATTGAAAGAATCCAAAAGAGATACCCTTTTGCCAGCCCCGACTCAATAAAGCTATTGCCACAGGATGGAACACACTTAAGCCGATAGCTGCCAGAATGAGAACTGCTATTATCTGAATATAGGAGTGGACGAGAAGCAGTAGAGGAAATGTGGCTGCAGTAAAAAAGAAACCGAAAGAGAGGATTTTCTCGCTCTTGTATGTTTTATCTGCTATATAGCCGCTGGATATGGAAAAAACTGAATAAGCAGCGAAAAAACAGGTAAAAAAGAGTCCCGCCTGGGTGTAAGTAAAATGGAATTCCTCTCTGATTAAAGGCAGAAGAAGGGGAACCGTCATATAGGATATATCGTTTACACTGTGAGCTAAAGAAAGGAAAATAAGTCTGTTTCTCTTAGATTTATGCATCTTTTTGTTAGCTCCATCTCGTTCTCTTTAAATGGTAGATCTAATATCTCCTTCCACAGGTGGGGCACTTTTCCGGGAAGCATTTCTTGCATATTTTCCTGCCACAGCCTTCACACCTGAAGTAACAATTAGGACATATCAGGTGGAGTTCGTCGCATAAGTAGATGGCATAAGTATCTTCTAAGCAGGCTTGACAGACCAGAGGTTCGATCTCCTCTGTTAAAGGATTCCAGAAAAACTCCAACTTCTTTTTGGAAGTTTTTCTTTGGATCTCATAGTCACTAACTATTTTTGGTAGATAGACCCGACAGGCATTTATGGGCTGTAGAGTTATCTTGAGGCTATATTTATTATCTGTTAAATCTTCTTTTTTTCTCTCAAATTCCATCTCTACTGCTTTCATCTTGGAGGAAAGTTCTTCTCTTTTCTTAAGATAAGGTTCTTTCATCATCCTCTTTTTTAGTTCCTCTTTTAAATCTTTATAATAACTCCAGAGTCTGGTGATATCTCTTTTAAGTCTTCTCAAACTGCTTTTTTCCACATCTTTTAAACTCTGCTCGAGGTTCCTGATAGCTGCTTTTTTCGCTCTCTCATACACCTTTTCTATGGGGTATCTTTTTACAGTGGGGTATCTTTCTGCAGCCTCTGGGGGCCTTTCTTTTTTATAGAGTAATTCCAATATCGGGTTGATTATTTCTTTTCCTATCCTTAAGGTATGTTCATCCACACTAGCGGTTACAATCTCTTCTTTTCTTTCATCAGAGATGATGCTCACTCTGAAATTAATTAATAGATAGGAACAGACTACTTCTCTATCAATGAGAGAACCAAGTTTTCTGGTATTGGGAAAGTCAAAGTTATCCTCAATGAGGCGGGCAAGCCCTTTCTTCTTGAGGTGGATATCTTCTGCAAAGGTTCTTGCCGTTTTTCCCAGATCTTCGGTAAGGGATATGACTTTGTCCAATAAAGGAGAGCCGTAGGTTATAAACTTAGTCTGTGATTGGTCAGATAAGAAGGAGAGCCTTTCGTATTCCTTGCCGAATAAATCTTTACCTATATTTTTAGGAAGAATAACTTCTAATACTCCTTTTTCTTTTTCCTCAGCTATTCCCCCTTTAACCTCAATCACTTCCCTGACAAAGTTCTTCAAACTCTCATAATTCATAGTCATGCTCAAGTATCTCCTCATCGTAACTCTTTATTTGAAGATATCTTTTTTTAGCCTCGAGTAGCTCCTCCCCCAATTTTTCAAACTCTCTTTTTCTCCTCTCTCTATCTTGAGCGTTAGTCCATATATCCATAATAATTTCTGGGAAGTTCCGCGAGTCATCTAAATTACCCAAAATCATATCCATCTCTCCCAAAACCAGCTCAAACATATTGATCTTTTTGTCGAGAATATCGAGGAGATAGTCCTCTACTGTTTCCTCAGTAGATAAATTAAAGATGAATACATCTCTGGTTTGGCCTATTCGGTGGAGTCTGCCAATTCTTTGTTCTATTCTCATGGGATTCCAGGGAAGGTCATAGTTAACCATAGTATTACAGAAGTGAAGATTTTTTCCCTCTCCCCCTATTTCTGTGGAGATGAGGACCTTCTTTTTTTCCTGGAATGATTTTATACTGGCTTCTTTTTCCTTAATGGATAGGCGGCCATTGAAAAGAGAATATTCTATTTCTGCCTGGTTGAGTTTATCGGCCAAAAACTTCTGGGTTTTGATGTAATTGGTGAAGACTATTATCTTTTCATTGCTTTTAGAA
Source organism: Candidatus Aerophobota bacterium (assembly GCA_034659655.1). Taxonomy (GTDB): domain Bacteria; phylum Aerophobota; class Aerophobia; order Aerophobales; family JAGGXI01; genus JAGGXI01. Next base: position 3,239 of record JAYEHT010000259.1, read on the forward strand.
AGAATCTCTATTAATTTATCAGCTTTTTTAGAACCTTGAGTATCAAATGAATGGAGAATTTCTTCAATTTTATCTATATTTTGAAAAGAAAATCCTCTCCTTTCTCTTAATTTGGAAAGGGTTGATCTCACAGCAAAAGGGCTTGAACCTATCTCCATCTGAAGAAGAGTGGCACTAAACTTATCCAGTTTATGAGATAGATAACTCTCTTTTATAAAATTACTTAGAATTTCGTAGAAGAGTCTTTCACCTCCATCCATTTTTATCTTGATGGTGGTGGCATACCTTTTAGGAAGGTTGATATTGGCGAGACTTCTGGTGTTTCTTATCATCACCTCACTTAAAAGCTCTCGAAATTTCTCTCTGTTAATAGGGATTCTGGGATCTCCCCTCAAAACAAAGGACCGCCTGAAAGAGGAAGGTGTTTTAAGTTGACCGGGTTTAAGGAGAGTAATAAGATTGTATAATTCCATTAAATTGTTATGAACGGGGGTAGCCGTAAGAAGAAGAATGAACTTTTTCTTAAGGGAGTTAACGAACTTCCAGTTAAGAGTATTCCTGTTTTTAAGGTGATGTGCCTCGTCTACGATTATCATATCATAGTCTATTCTGGTGATAATCTCGAAGTTTTTCTTTGATTTAGCTATATTCAGAGAGGCGATAATCAGATTATTTTTTCCCCAGAATTTCTCTTTCTCTTCCTGATAATCTCTATCGTCTGTGGTGGCAGATTTGAGGTTAAACTTTGAAGCCATCTCGTCTTTCCATTGAATAACCAGAGAAGGAGGAACTAAAATTAGCACCTTCTTTGCCAATCCTCGGATAAGATATTCCTTAAGTATCATCCCCGCTTCTATGGTTTTACCCAATCCCACTTCATCGCAGAGGAGAACTCTTCCTCGGAAGTACTTAAGAGTTTTCTTCGCTGTCTCGATCTGATACCATAACCTTTTTGTCTCTTTTATCTGGCTCAGACAAAGAAGGCGATCAAAACCTTTAATAAGTGAAAATTCACTACTCTGTATTCTTATCTGGTATAGCCTAAGGGGCTCGTAGTCTTCTTGTTTTAGTTTTTCAAGGAGAGCCCTGTTTTTTCTAAAAGTAAAGCGTTTTGAGACCTTAAGCTGAGCCAATAGACCTTCCAGCGAAATTTTGGGCTTCTCTGCCTTTTTAAGTTCACCCTCTTTTTTCTGAGGTGGAAGGAAAGGCTTTTCTTGAAAAGGCCTGGAGGTTTCCATTTCCCTCCTTTCCTTTAGCAGGAACTCCAATTCTGATATTTGCTGTTCCACCTCTCTTTTAAGCTCTTTATCATCCTTATTTAATCCTCTCCCTTTCCTTTTTAAAAATGAGATTAATGAACGATAAGAATCGAGCGCTTCTTTAAACATTTTAAGATTGGCGTAAACAAAGCCCAGATTGTAATAGATTTCTTTGCGTTCGGGAGCCATCTCCTTTGCTCTTAATAAAAATTTCAGAGCTTCATTGTATTCCCTCTCACTATTGTAGAGAAATCCCAGAAAAAGATGAGCTTCCCAGAACTCTGGGTCGATTCTAATAGCTCTGAGAAGAGAGTTTATAGCTAAATTTTTCTTTCTTCTTCTCAGGGCATCTTCTGCCTCATAGTAAAGCTCCCGGGCCTTAAATCTTAGATAAGAGAGCTCTTCTCTCTTTTTTTTCTCTTTTCTTTTTTTTCTCTTTTTCATCACTCTTTACCGGGATCGAGATAAACTTCTTTATTATTTCCACTCATTTTCGAAAATTTTGCAAGCGCAGGGAACATATATTAGTATATCCATTTTTCTACATAGTGCAAGAATTTTTCTCTTGATAATACCAGAAAGCATTGAATTTATGGTTATCGAGGGACTTTCTCCGAAGGAGCCTTATAGAAGCTACCTTAACGAATCTCCGAGTTGAGGAAAGGGAGAAAGACTTGCTGTTTGAGGAGCAAAGCGACGAGTTCAAGCTTTCCCCGTAGCTAAGGAGATAAGCAGAGTGATTTAAAGCGGATATACTCTGGCGGTGAGGGAAAAGTCCCGAGATGTCCTTGACAAAAATTTAATAAAATGTACATTATAATGTACATTACTTAGAGAGGTTTTAATATGATTGAAGTAATATCAATAACGGAGGCCCGAAATTCCTTTCTCTCCATCATAAAAAGTGTTAAGGAGAACTTTAAAAGATATATTCTCACAAAACATGGCAGGCCGGAAGTGATAATTTTAAATTACCAGGAGTATTGCCGAATGAGGGAGACGCTTGATTTAATTTCCAACAAAAAGGCTCTTGATGATTTTTTATCGGGTATTCGAGAGATAAAAAATAGGCAGAATAAGAAATGAAGATTACTTTAACTGAAAAAGCAAGTTATCTTTTAAATAAATCTCCTGCTGAGATCGAAGATATTATAGTAAAGAGCATTCACTTTTTGAAAATAAATCCAGAAGCTGGCTTAAAGCTATACAAAACATTCTCTGGATATCGCTGTTATGATGCTCTGGATGGAATAAAAATTTTCTATACGTATACCGGGATGAAAATTACCATTATTTCTATTTATTATCCTCAAACATTGGTAACTTCCGCTCAAGATAAAATCTCTGCTGTAATTCTCGCGGCAGGAAAAGAAGATTGCAGGGGGGTTCCCGCACAATTATTTCCGATAAAAAATGAGGCGGCTATCAGCAAGTGTGTTAATATTTATCGCACAAGCGGTATAAGCGACCTTAATGTGGTGCTCGGTTATAAAGCAGATGTGATAAAGAGAACCCTCCTGGGGAAAGATATAAAGGTTGTTGTAAATAAGGATTATCTCCTACCAATGAGTCATTCCTTAAAAGCAGGGTTAAAATTGATTTCCCCAAACGTGAATGCGGTTTTTATAGCACTCGGTGATCAGCCATTTGTTAACCCTGAGGTAATTACAATTCTTGTAGATGTTTATCGAAGAAGGAGACCTTTAATAGTTTCACCTGAATATATGGGAAAACGAGGGCATCCAGTACTTTTTGATTCTAAATTAATACCTGAGCTTTTAAGGGTTAGAAATAGTCGTGGTGGAGTTGAAGTGGTGCAAAAATATCAATCAGAGATGATAGAGGTAAGAGTAAACGATGAGGGGGTGGCAAAAGATTTATCTCAGACAATCTAATGAATAATTGATACCTTTTTAGGTAAGGATGCGTAAATGCGAAAAAAAATAGTAACTTCAGTTGATGCTGTAGGGACTGTATTATCTCATGATGTTACTCAAATTATCCCTGAAAAATTTAAAGGTCCCCTATTTAAGAAAGGACATATTATCAGGGAGGAAGATATTCCTAAATTGTTGGATATAGGAAAGGAAAAGTTGGTTATTATGGAATTGAGTGGGGATGAATACCATGAAGATGAAGCAGCTAAAATATTAGCCGAGCATCTTGCAGGGGAAAATTTAAAATGTATAGGACCCGGCGAAGGAAAGATCACATTTCAATCGAAAATAAAGGGACTTTTAACTATTGAGCCTGAAACTGTTTATAAGATAAATTCCATTGGAGAGATAGTTCTTACTACAAGGCATAGCTTTGTGCCTGTAAAGAAAAATGAAATTGTAGCGGGAGTGAGGGCAATCCCTTTAGTTATTTCAAGAAGAAAAATTCATAAAGCAGTTGAAATATGCAAAAGATTTGGTGCTCCTGTTAATGTGCTTCCTTATAAAAAGAAAAAAATAGGTTTAATTATTACTGGCAGCGAGGTAGCTAAGGGTAGAATAAAGGATAGGTTTGGCTCGATTATGAAAAAGAAGATCGAAGAATACGGCTCTATTCTTTTTGAAAGTACAATTGTTGAAGATAGCCGCGGAAAAGTTAAAGAAAACATTTTAAGATTTAAGGGGTCAGGATGTGAGGTAATTATTGTTACTGGTGGAATGTCAGTTGATCCTGATGATATTACCAGCCAGGAAGTTAAGGAAGCAGGTGCCCGGATAATTTCCTACGGTGCACCTGTACTTCCGGGGAATATGTTCCTGTTGGCTTATCTGGATGAGGTTACCATATTGGGTGTTCCCGCCTGTGCCCTGTTTTACAAGATAACAGCTTTTGACTTATTCTTCCCCAGAGTTTTAGCTGATGTAAAGATAAAAAAGTCCGAAATCATTAAAATGGGTTATGGTGGACTATGCAATCACTGCCCAGTATGCAGGTATCCTTTCTGTGAATTTGGAAAATGATAGCTCAATGATTAAAAAACTGCTCTCAATTTTACTATATTTAATCTTTATTATCTCTTTTTTAAGTTTCAGCAGTAAAGCGATGGCAGCCGAGAAAGAGATAAAGATGGCGGTAGAGTTTATGGACCATGCAGCTTCTGCTTATATAGCAAAAAATAAGGGTTGGTTCAGGGAAGAAGGGTTAAAGATTACCGCTTACGAGAGTTATATCACCGGGATGGCTCTCGCTGCTGCTTTAGGCAGAGGAGACATTGATGTTGCCTATATCTGTCTGGTGCCAGCTATAAATGTTTATGCTAATGCTAAAGTGCCTATAAAAGTTGTTGCCGGGACACATAAGTATGGGTATGGATTATTGGTGAACCCTAATACAGTAAAAACGGTGAGGGACCTTGAAAAGCCGGATATTCGTATTGGCTGTGTGAGGGAAGGAGGCGCGGTGGATGTAATTCTCCATCGGATAATTGACAGCTACCACCTGAATGAGAGTAAAATATTAAGTAAAGTTCAGCGGATGAATCCACCCAAGCAAATTCTGGCTGTCAAAACAGGACAATTGGATGCTGCCTTTCTCCCTGAGCATCATGCCACTATGGCTGAGGAGTCTGGATTTAAGATGATTCTTAAAACTCAGGATATCTGGCCAGAGATGCAGGGAAGTGTTTTGGTAGTGAAGGAGAGCCTTCTAAAAGAATATCCGCAGATGGTGAAAGCTCTGGTAGAAGCTTCTCAAAAGGCGACCGACTGGATTAACCACCATCCCGATGAGGCGGCTAAAATTGTGGCTAATGAACTGCAGGTAGTTGGCGAGAATATCTTTCCCCTTAACCTATCAAAAATTATAGCCAGATTAAGGATTAATCCTGAAGTTATAGGTAGGTCTATGAATAGATTGGAGTATACTACCGATATTACTCCGAGGGTGGTTCAAGATACTATAGATTATATAGCAGGATTAGGTTATATAAAAAAGAGTTTTAAGGCTGAGGAGATTCTTGATTTAAGGTTCTTGAGAAGTGAGTAAACCCTATTAGATAGAGAAGTTTATCTAACAGGGTAAATTTTAGTTTTTAAATCGGGGGGTTTGGGTAGGGGAGACTTTAGTCTCCCATTATATTGAGGTGTGTTGGATGAGAAGACTCAAATTTGGATGGGGTATATTGCCGGTGGCTATATTTCTTATGATATGGGAAGCGGCTGCCCGCCTGAATCTCATTCCCGGCCATTTCTTCTTTCCCCCTTTTTCCACAGTAATACGGGAG
>JAYEHT010000260.1:0-8667 GCA_034659655.1 Candidatus Aerophobota bacterium
ACTTTCCATAAGAGGAGAGCTCTTCTTCAATAGATGATTTTACCTTCTCCAGTTGAGCATACTTTATCTGGAAATCCTCTTCTCTCATCTGTTTTTGGGGATTATCTATACTTGAGATAAAATCCTCTATTTTCTTTAAGTTATAGGGAGAGTCGATAACTATGAGCTCATTCTTTTCTTTGTTTACATTCAGCTCGCCTTCAGCACTAAGATAAGCAGAAAGGAGTTCTGCTACCTCATCTACCAGAGCAAATTTAAGGGGAAAAACTTTTAAAGTCCCCTTAAAAACATCTAAAGAAGAGAGAAAAGATGGTATCTCCTTCATCTTATAAGCAACGTCTCTTACAAGAAGAGAATTGGCTGAGGGGTCGATCTCAATTTTTCCTGCTTTGCTTAGATGGCTCTTTAAAATAGAGGCAGCTTTTTTAGCCTGGATAAACCTCAAGGAGAAGTTCCTCGTCTGCATCTGTCTTGCAGGCTCATCTAGCTTTAAGATAGCATCTTTTATACCGGTTAAATTCTTTTGAGTATCGGTAACTATTAAAGTATTTGTCTCCTCGTCCAGATTAAGGGTTCCCTTATCAGAAAGAAGCGGCTTAATGGAGGAGACAAGTTCAGTACCCAGGGCATACTTTATCTGGAAACTCCTTGTGAGAAGAGAGATTCTTACCTTTGTTACCTTTATAACATCATCTTCTCTTCTGTACTCGCAGCCATTTAGCTTAAGAATTATTTGAAGAGCCTTTAATACAGGGGTGGGTCTTGGGAAACTCGCCGTTACTTTCCCTTCTACCTGAGGACCTATAATAATATTTAAACCTGTCTTAAGAGATATTGTATGGAGAACATCTCTCAAATCTGTATTTGAAAAGTCTAAAGAGATTTCTGAATTCTGAGGAGATATCTTATCACTATAGTAAAGAGAGCCTAAACAAGGAGAACTTAAAGTAATTATTCCTATCCATAATCCTAAAAATATCCATACTTTCATTATACTCATCATTTTCTCCCTATTTTTAATTTAATTATCTTCTCTTTCCCTGTTAAAATGAGTTCTCCTGTATCCTTTTTAATCTCAGATACTACCAATCTGTCTATAACATCCCCTTTTTTTACAACCCATATCTTCTTTTCTTCCTGAATAATGGCAAATGCTTCTTTTTCATCCCACACCAATCCTACTAACTTATATTTCGAATTTAGTAATATCTTAGGGGAAACTGCAGGCTTTTTAGGTTCAGAAATTCTCTTTTTGCTCAACAGGGATATAAAAGGATCTCTCCTTCCCTCACTCTTATACTGAAAAAAGGAGGGAGAGAAATCTTTCTTTTCTTCCACATCTTTTTCTTCTGCCAGAGAAACATCAATAATAAAAAGGAGGGGAAGGAACATCTCTAAAATCGTCAGAAAAACAGCTATTCTCCATCTCATTCTCTTCTCCTATGAACCGGCAAAGGAGAGCTTCTTTCTTTTCCTTCCTCAATCTTAGAAGGGGATTTAAAAAAGGATTTCTTACAAGTGTACATTAAAAGAAGCATTTCTACATCTATGGTGTTTTTCTTATTTAGCTTTTTCTTTTCCTCTATCGTGGTCAATCCCTTCATTCTAATCTCTTTCACATCAAAAGGAACCATTACCCTCTTTTTACTTATATCCGAAAGAAGCATACCTAAAGTATGATAAGTAGAATAAAAACGCATTCTTACCGGAAGATAGTTATAATATTTTCCTTTAACTATTTCTTGAGGAACTATTTTTACATAATCAATACCATACATTTGTGCTTTAACCCCTATTTCTTGAAGAAAGAAGTATATCTGCTCCTCTGTAGAAAGACTTTCTTCCAGAGAGGATACTCTTATCTTTACCTTCTCATATGCCCTTCTTATCTCATCCCGCTTATAGAGTTCTTTCTTGGCTCGATTAAGAACTAACTTCTCCTCGCTTATTCGCCTTTTTATTTGTTTAAGCAGCTTAAGTTGAGGGAGATAAAAACCCCAATAAAAAGTGCAAATTATAGCCAAGCAAGCTCCTAAGCCTATTACTATTCTCCCCTTTGGTGTTAAAAAAAATAGCTTCCTCATCCCTCTTTCCCTAAAGATTTTAAACTACAATTAAGCTTAAACTCCATCACCTTTGTTGCATTTATCACCCTTCTCGATATCTCAGAAAGATTTATCCGATTAAAAATAGAAGAATTATTTAAATTCTCCATAAACTTGGCTATATCCACAGTCTGATTAAGACCATATCCTTGAATAGTAATCACTCTCTCTTCATTCTCGGGAGTTTGTATAAGTTCGGTTAACCAGATATTTTTTGGCAAAGACCCACTTATTACATAAAGAACTTGCGCCCAAGAAGGTCGACTAATCACTAATCTCTTGAGATTATTAAGACGTAAGAGGATTTCAGCTTCCTCGGCTTTTAATTCTTCTAATTCCCCTAATAAAGGCTCATATTTCTTAACCTCGCTTTTAACTAAACTCAATTGCCTCTCGGCTATTTTAACCTCTTCCTTAACCGAGGAAAAAAGGGAAAGACAAATGAGTCCAATGGCTACGGCAGATATGGAGACAAAAATAACAAAAGCCTTTACTCCTTTACGTTTAAGTGTTCTTTTAGGTAATAGATTTATCTCTATCATACCTCTTTCACCTTTCTAAGAGATAAACCTAAGGCTACAGTAAACATTGGCCCTGTTTCAACTAAATAAGGAGCCCGGAATTTTCGGGAATCGTAGGTAATTTTCTCAAAAGGCTGATACTTCTCTACAGGTATTTCCAACTCTTCAGACAAAAATCCCCCTATATTCTTAAGACAAGAGCTCCCCCCGCTAAGGACTAATTTATTTATACCCTCTCCTCCTCTTTGAGAAGTATAATACTCAAAAGAATGAATAGTCTCTTTTACTAAATTATCCATAGATTTTCTAATTACCCTATCCACCAATCCTCTTTTTTCTTCTCCTTCTCTCTCTATTTCCTGTAAAGTAAGAAACCCATATTTTTTCTTTATTTTTTCTGCTTCCTCGTAATTAATTTTCAATTGTTCGGCGATAGAGCGTGTAATCTGAAAACCCCCTATATTTATGTCTCTTACCACAAAGGGAGTGCCTCTAATCAACAAGACAATACTGGTTCTGTAATGCCCAATATCAAGAAGAGCTATGTTACTTAATTCTTCTGGATTAAACAATTGAAAGGCGTTAAACAAAGCAAGAGCGTTAACATCTATAATCTGAGGAGAAATACCTGCTTTTTGTAGAAGGTGAAGGTGTGCTTCAATCATCTCCTCCTTTACACCTACCAGCATCACAGACATTTTCTCTCCTGGCAGGTCTTTATCAAGAATGTGAAATCCTAAGGATACTTCACTGGATGGATAAGGAATATATTCCTCCACTTGCCATCTAATAGATTGTGCAAGTTCTTTATCTGTCATTTGAGGCATTTCCACTATACGAACAATTACTTTATCTCCTCCTATTCCAGAGATGATCTGCTTTGGATTAATTTTATATTTGCTAATAAGCTTTTTGAGAGCTTCTATAGTAAGTGCTTCTGACTGAGAATTCTCTTCAATAGGCTTTATCTCTACCATACCTAACTTTCTTAACCTATAACTCTTTTTTCTATGAATTAATTCCACCGCTTTTACTGCTCTTCCTCCTATTTCTAAACCTACACTTACCTTAGCCATCTTCTATTCCTTACTTCTTAATCTATCTGAATCCAAAATTAAAGTCACCGGTCCATCGTTATCCACTATTATTCTCATTTTAGCCCCAAATTTTCCCTCTTTTACCTCATCTATTCCTCTTCTGAGTAGCTGTCCAAATTTCAGATAAAATTTTCTGGCAGAATCAACAGAAGCTGCCTCCATAAAGTTAGGGCGAAGACCTTTTTTGCAATTCCCATAAAGTGTAAATTGAGGGATAAGAAGGATCCCCCCTTCAATCTGGGAAAGAGATAAGTTCATTTTTCCTTTTTTATCTTCAAATATGCGTAAGTTAACTATTTTCTCAGCTAAACATTCCCCATCTTCTACTTTGTCTCTCTTACCAATAGCTAAAAAGACTACCATTCCCTTCTTGATAGATCCTACTACCTCTTCATCTATATAACAGGTAGCTTCCTTTACTCGTTGAATCACCGCTCTCATCCTTAATATACTCCCTCATTACTAATAGGTTAGCTTTCCTAAAAGAGTGGATGTAAGTAGTAGATTAGCTTCTATAAAGCTTAGACCTCCCTCTTTTCAGGCAAGCTTAGATACCTCTATTTTAAGAATTCTTTTAGTATTCTTCTCAATCTTAAAACGTTCATCAATACGATAACCTACTACCCAAACCACCTTATCCTTACTTATTAAAAGAGGAACTTTATCTCTTTTTTCTCGGGGAAGTTTAAGATCGATAAAAAAATTCTTAATTTTTTTACTTCCTCGCATACCCAGAGGGTAAAATCTATCTCCTTTCTCTCTTTTCCTTAAAAACAGAGGTTTTCCCATCTTATCCAAATCAAAATAAGCCTCATTCCCATTTTTAGTGAAAGAAGAAGGTTTATCATAAATTATCTTGCTCTTTAATACCAAATTTAATCCTGATAGGTACGTATCTCCAGAAATAATTAAAGGGCAGGGAGGAAAAGGCCTCTCTTTTTTAATTACTTTTTTAATTAATAAATCTTTATATTGTCTTTGGGCTACAAGTCCTCCCGGTATATCCAATTGTTTATGCCCCTCCTTCCCATCCAATTTTAAGATAGATGCAATATGTTCAAATATAATCCCCTTAAGATCACCTTTTATTTGTTGAATAGCCTCCCTTAAGACTCTTCTTTGCAAAGCAGGATGTAGCTGGGAGAGCTTTCCCTCGCTCAAAACCATACATTCATCATCTCTTTTTTTAAGTAATGCTTGAAATGCTTTTTCGCTTTCTTCTTTGAGATAACAATTTTCTTCCCTTAAGATTTCGCTTGTGCGAAACAAACCCTTTATTATCTGGGGGTTGTATTTTTTACAAAGATAAGGAATTAAATGAAGACGAATCTTATTCCGTAAAAAACAGGGTTTTATATTAGAGGAATCCAGGCAAGGGTGGAGATTGTTTTCTTGACAATACTTTTCTATCTCCTCCCGGAAAACCTCAATCAGGGGACGGATAATTTTACCCCTTACAGGAGGGATTCCGGAAAGTCCACCTAAGCCACTCCCCCTCATCATCCTCATCAAAAGAGTCTCTACCTGGTCGGATGCTGTATGTCCCAAGGCAATCTTATCTGCTCTTACCTGTTCAGCTGCACGCTCAAGAAAATTATACCGTGCCCTTCGTGCTGCTTCTTCTAAAGATAATTTCTTTTCTTTAGCTAATAAAGCAACATTGAAAGACTCTGAAATTGTAGAAACTCCTAATTGAGAGGCAAACTCCCTCACCCATTCAACCTCTCTATTAGCCTCCTCTCCTCTTAATTGATGATTAAGACAAGCTGTCCATAAATGAAGATTATAATTAGATTTTATTCTAAATAAAAGATGGAGTAAAGCAACCGAATCTGGACCACCAGAAACTCCTACCACCACTCGCGCATTTGAATGAAGCATCTGATATTTTTTTATGCTATTCTTTACCTTTTCTAAAAAAACCTTCTCGCTATTCACTTTAACATCTCAAAAAACTTTAGCTTTCTCTTTATCTTTATTCTCTCAATTTTTTTCTGATAATTTTTGCCCTTAATTCATCTCGAGAGAAAGAACTCCTTCCTCTTTCCTCTTTAATCTGAATCTGGACAGGAGCAATTAAAAAAAGGAGCTCATTTAAAACACGAATATTCCTCACTTCGGGCAATAAATTCAAGCTAAATCCTAACCTTACTTTTGAAAGTAAATCCATAGCTTCTTCTAAACTTATCAAATAAGCATTTACAAGAAGACCGTAAGCTCTCCCTACACTATCTTTAAGTTTTGCTCCATCTCTTTTAAATAAAATTTCCCTTCCTTTTCTCTCTTCCTTTACCACCTCTCGGCTTATTTTTCCCACATTATTTACAATCTCTTCTTCACTTACACCTAAAGTGACCTGATTTGATATCTGGAAAAAATTACCCTGGGATTTAGTTCCTTCACCATATAAACCTCTGGCCACCAATCCTAATTGAGATATCCCCTTTAATGCTTCATTGATTCTTTGAGTGGCTACGAGGCCTGGAAGATGCAGCATACAGGAAGCTCTCATACCAGTGCCTGTGTTGGTAGGACAAGCAGTAAGATAACCCCACTTAGAAGAAAAAGCATAATCTAAACTTTTTTCTAACTCATCATCTACTATATCACTTAATTGCCAGGCTTCTCCCAATTGAAGTCCAGAAAAGATGCTTTGCAGCCTGAGATGGTCTTCTTCATTTATCATTATAGAAATCATTTCTCCTTTTCCCACTACTAAGAATCTATAATTCTCATTTTTAGTAAATTCTAAGCTAATCAAATGTCTCTCCAGGAAAAATCTCCTTTCCACCGGGGAAAGCTCGCTTATATTGATTATCCGTGCATCTTTAAAGTAGTTACTTTTTCTTATTGAATTTAAAATATTTTCTGCTGACTGTTTTAATCCAAAGGGTTGAGCATAGGGAGGAAAAACAAAATCTTTTAGATTACGTGCTAATCTTACCCGGCAACTTAAAACAATATCCGCTTCCGGGCCATCTCCCATTAACCACCGACTGATTGAATTAGCTATCTCTTGAAGAATTATCTTGTTTTTCATCTTTTTTTTCTAATTTATGAATCTCATCTCTAATTTCAGCTGCTCTTTCGTATTCTTCCTTCTTTATCGCTTCTTTTAACTCCTTCCGTAATTCATAAATTCGTTTACTTATCTCTTTTTTAACCTCTCCTTTGTGAGGAATCTTACCAGAATGATAAATTTTACCTTGAATTCTTTCCAGAAGAGGAGTTAAGTATTTTTCGAAAGTTTGATAACAGGAGCCGCAGCCTATCTTTCCTCTTTCCTTAATATCTTTATAACTTAGGCCGCAAATAGGACACCTTACCGTTTCTGTTTCTGAGATGGGAAAAGAGATTTCTATATCTGTTAAGCTAGCTATTAAATTGGATAGAGAAAAGTCCGGGATAAAGAAAGATTTATCCCATCCTTTCTCTTTGGCACAGACTTCACATAGATGAATTTCTCTTACTTCTCCGTTGATCATTTCTTTAAAATGGAATGTAGCTTCTCTTTTCCCGCATATCTGGCAAATCATTTTCATTTTCCTCTTTTTAATTTTATAACTAACTAAAGTTATGTCAACCAGCTTTTAAATGGGATGATGGGTGGATGGGATGATGGGTGAATGTCCTTTGGTATACACATAAATTCTTATAAATCAAGAAAGACGAGCTTACACCAATTTCACTTTGCACATTAAAGCATTATCTCCTTTCCTGTATCCAAGTCTTATTATTTGAGTACACCCTCCCCTGCGGCTCTCATACCTGGGGATAATCACTTCAAAAAGTTTACTCACTACTCGTTTATCTCTTAAAAATCTTAGAACACCTCGTCTACTATGAAGAGAATTCTTTTTAGCTAAAGTTATCATCTTCTCAGCAAATCTGACTGTTTCTTTAGCTTTAGCCTCGGTAGTAGTAATTTCTTCATAAAAAAGTAATGAGCTAACTAAATTAGCCAATAAAGCTTTCCTATGGTCTTTATCTCGTTTTAGCTTTTTTCCTTTCTTCTTATGTCTCATTTTTTTTCTCTTTGCCCGGCCAGATAGTAAACCCTGTTAGATAGAAAAGCTTATCTAACAGGATTTGCTTAAACTTAAATTATACTTCTTTAGCTTCTCTTTTACCTTTTGTAGAGACCTCTCTCCAAAATTTTGGAGTTTAAGAAGATCTTTTGCACTCTTACCTATTAAATCCCTTATTTTCTCTATATCTGAAGACTTTAAAGCTTTGAGAGGAAGGGGAGGGAGACCTATCTCTTCAATATTATATTCTAAAAACTTCTCCCTTTCTTCTTTTCCTTCTTCTATTTTTCCTTTTACAATAAAGAACTGGAAATATTCATCCAGAATCTGTGCTGCTTTTCTTACTGCCTCATTGGATTTAATAGTTCCATCGGTAAAGACTTCCAGCATAAGAGAATCATAGCTTGTCTTTCTTCCAATTCTCGCGGGTTTTACCTCATAATTCACCTTTTTAACGGGAGTAAATACAGAATCTACAGGAATAACTCCTATCGGTTGATCACTTTTCTTATTCTCCGCAGCTTCTACATAACCTCTACCTTTAGAAAAAGTAACCTCCATTTCCAGATGTGTGTTTTCGTTATCTAAGGTAGCAAGATGAAGATCGGGATTAATAATTTCCATTTCTCCATCAAGAGAAAAATGGGAGGCCTTTACTTCTAAAGGTCCTCTTACATCAAGGAATAATTTCTTTTCCTTGTCAGTAAAAAATTTTGCTCTAATTTGCTTTAAACTCTTGATAATTTCCAGGACGTCTTCTTTAACCCCCGGAATAGTTGAAAATTCGTGATAGACCCCCTCTATCCTCACAGAGGTAACCGCTACTCCAGGTATAGAAGAGAGAAGAACTCGTCGGAGAGAATTCCCTATAGTCACTCCATACCCTTTTTCTAGGGGTTCGATAAAAAATTTTCCA
>JAYEHT010000261.1:0-1692 GCA_034659655.1 Candidatus Aerophobota bacterium
CTTCTCTAAAAATTTTCCCTAAATTCTTGTCTAATTCTCCAATACGGGGAATATAAAGTTTTAAATTACTCTCATAAGCTCTCTTTGGAGATAAGCCTTTCAGTTTATTTAAAGAAGGTTCCAACTTACTTATGAATTTATCCCTTATTAAAGTAGGTAGGACTTTCTCTACAAAAGCTTGGTAATTCCTTTGCTTTCTGCTATGCGTTAAATAAGCTCTATTAACATAAACTTTAATTTTCTGAGAGATAACTTTATACTTTTTTGTATTCAAATGAGAATTCCCCGTTTCTCTTAAAATATAATTTCTAAATTCCTCTGTTGCTTTTGAATAGTCCCCGGATATTACTAAAGCCTTCATGGGGAAGTTAAAGTAACCTGTGTTAAATAATTCTTTCCTTTCTTTTTTAGTTCTTAATTCCTTTTCCCCTTTTGCAAAATATTGTATGCACCCTATATACCGGGGGTTAATATCCAGTAAGTATTTATCCCCCTTTTCTTGAATGTTAAATATAAAATTTCCTACTGCTCCTTTTAATTTTGACTTTCCTCTTCCTACAACCTTATAGCTGAGCCACCTTAAGGAATTTAGAATTTCTTTAACTTGGCTATATGCAACTTTCTGATCAGGAGTTTTCCCTATATAATAAACAGCTTTTTCTTTTGATAGCTCTGTCTCAAACCATTTCTTTTGTAAATAAGCTTCACCTAAAATTCCATAAGCTAAACTTTGCCCTTTTTTGTAAAGCCTTACCTTTCTTAAAACTTGTTCAATTTCTCTTTGCATATTAGGAAATAGAAAAGGTTTAGCCTCTGCTTCCCTTTTTTTCTCCTGGTATTCGTTCTCTATCTTCTCTAAATATTCAGTAAACTGCTCATACCCAAAGCCAATAGCATAGTCAGGGAATTCCTTCCAAACATATCCACCTTTCTTATATTCCTTCATTTTGACCTCTAAGCCCCTTCTTTCTTTAGCTGTGAGCTTCCTCCCTATTTTTTTAGCTTTCTCATTAGCAAGGTCCTGAATATAAGGGATCTTATTAAAATTAGAGAATATCCCTTTTGTTAAAAATAAAGGTAAAAGTTCTTTTGATGTGGTTCTATCCATTTTTGCTATCGAAAAGTCAGGGAAGAGAGGCTTTTGGGGTCCGCTTAATTTTGCCGCTTTATTAAGCTCTTCTATTATTTTTTTAATATTCTCATCTTGTAAAAACTCAAAAATTAATTTTTTAGTCTTTTTTCGAGTAATAATCCTTTTATCAAATAATTTTCTTATTCTGAACGTAATCCATATTTCAAGAGAGATTCTAGTGAGAAAATCTTTATACTTTTTGTCTAATGCCGATTTATTTTTATCTAACCATTCATAAATTTCCTGCCGTAAATTGGATACCTCTTTATCTGAGTGTTTCTTTAGGTAATTAGGTATTTTTTCCATTATACCCTTCTTGGCTACTGAACTTCATAAGCTACTTTGGTGCCGTAAATTCAAAAATTGAACTTATGGAATAAAGAGAATTCTATAAATTTTCGATAATAGGAGAGTAAAAACCTTGACAAAAATTTCTGATATACTAATAATTAATAAGAAGCTTATAAATGAGCTAAGGAGATACTAAATGTCTAAAATGACTTTAATTCCTGGGCATCCTGATTTATAAAAGCTCTCTGTATTTCCTTTCTATATATTGC
>JAYEHT010000262.1:0-1682 GCA_034659655.1 Candidatus Aerophobota bacterium
AAGGATGAGGTTTTGCAGGATCTCCTCGAGCACTTACTGCCTGAGAAAAACACCAAGCCCATCCTGGTAGTCCTAATCTAGGATCAGAATATATTTCCATTCCTTTCACGCCCATTAAATACTCTTTTGTTTCCTTACCTATCAATTCTGAAGCCCTAAATGATCCCTCAGCTAAAATATCCCCAAATCCTTCTCTTGAGACTATCATATTTATAAGATCTAATACAATTTCCCCATCACCTTTTTTAATCTCAAAACCACCGGTGTCTTTTTTATCTATCAATCCTCTTTCATAACAATCCATAGCCCATCCAATGGTAACAGCTGTAGAAATCATATCAAGACCGTATTTAAGGCAAAGTTCTGAATATTTAATTACCATTTCCTGATCCATAATCTGGCAAGCCCGGGAAAAAGCAAATAAGGGAGCTACCTCCCCACCTCGCAGCTGGGTTCCCTTATATGGCCCCTTCTTAATTTTAACCCAGTGAGCACAAGGCATAGGACAATTATAACAACCCAATGTCTTTTCCTTTAAATTCTCATAAAAATATTCAGCCGATATTTTATCATTAGGAACTAATTCTCCAGCAGCAAACGCCATTGAACCATATTTAACCGTAGCAGAATAAAAAGGGTCTTTTTTTATTCTTGAGAAAGCTTCTTGGGTAGCTCTTGTAAATTTCTCTACATTGGCAATAGGCACTTTTTTAGAAGTACCTCTCACCGCAATTGCTTTTAAATTTTTTGACCCCATTATAGCTCCTAGCCCTCCTCTTGAAAATCCAGAATAAAAACCATTTTGAACATTAGCAAATCTAACCAGCTTTTCCCCAGCTGGGCCGATACTTATTACATGAACCTTCTCATCTCTCAATTCGTGGCGAATAATTGAAACTGTTTCCCAAGTTGTCTTACCCCATAAATGAGTAGCTTCAATTATCTCCACACATTGTTCATGTATCCATACATATACCGGTTTAGGAGCCTTTCCTTTTAATATTATATGATCAAACCCCACCTGCTTGAACTCAATCCCTAAAAATACACCAGCATTTGCACTTCCAAAACCATTAGTTAAAGGAGATTTTCCTGTTAATTCAACTCTATCTGAACCTGGGGCTCCTGTTCCTACTAATGGTCCGATTCCTAAGATTAATACATTATCCGGCGAAAGCGGTTCAGTATGAGGATTTAATTCATGATAAAGGTAATAAGTATTAAGACCTATTCCGCCAATATACTTTTCTGCTAAGTCTACATCCAAAGGAAAATTCTCTATTTCACTAGTAGATAGATTTATCCGTAAAATCCTCCCTTTATATCCACCCTTTATTTTATTAGTCATTTTTATCCTCTACACTCCAATTTTAGAAAATTCATCCCACTATATCTTTACTTTTTTGCTAAATTAATTTACAGAAATTTTTCCAAAACCTTTAATCTTATATATTTCTGGAACTCATCTCTACATTTTTAATACCTATCACTCTAACAGGAGCTGCGTCAGCTCCTTTAAGATTTATAGGGACCGCTATTAAATATATCCTTCCCTCCCCAACTTTATCCAAATTTACAAGACCTTCAATAATAGGAACTTCATTTTCCAATAACTTTTTGTGTACCGGAGATACACCCTTCTTAAGCACTCTTACGTCCTCTACACAAGGAAGATCCACCCC
>JAYEHT010000263.1:0-1677 GCA_034659655.1 Candidatus Aerophobota bacterium
AAAGCTTGGATATAAAAGAATTCATTAATTTTCCCACGATGCAATTAGTTTCTATCATTGCATTTACAAGCAATAAAATAGAATGTTATAGGCGGAGTTTTTTACTTATTGATTCTGATTTAAATTTAAACTAACAAGAAGGAGCATGACAATTTACACGTTTTCACCCATTGGCGGTAGCTTATCAAAAAGATACCTAATCCAAAAATCAGATTGTATGCTCAAAAAAATTAGACCAACCAAAAAAGTCTTCGTTTCATTCCATGTGTATTCACTAATTTAGAGATGTGTGTTAAAATAAAAACCAAAATGGAAGAAATTAGTAAATTCTCTTTTAACCCACGCATATCCTAAACAGACGAAAGGCTAAAATGCTAAAAGAAAGATTTAAAGAACTGGAGGGTAAACTTTTAGCAGAAGTCAAATCTTTTTATGGAGACATGCTTGTCTCTTTTGTTGTCTTCGGTTCGGTTGCCAGGGAAACCTATCGATTTGATTCTGACATAGATGTACTCATAATTGCAGAAGGCCTTCCCAAGGGAAGAATGAAGAGAGTAGATCAGTTTTTGACCATAGAAGACAGGATCGAACCTTTTTTAAAATCCCTCCAGAAGGAAGGAATAAATACCTGCATTTCTCCTGTTTTTAAGACTCCCGAAGAAGCTGAAGTGGGAAGCCCTCTCTTCCTTGATATGGTAGAGGACGCCAGTATTCTTTTTGACAGGAATGGATTCTTCTCAAAAATATTGGTAAGGCTTCGAAACAGATTAAGAGAGCTGGGTGCAAAGAGGGTATGGAAGGGAAATGCCTGGTATTGGGTTCTAAAACCAGACTATAAACCTGGTGAGATCATCGAATTATGACTAACAAGACTCTTGCCCACAGTTATCTGAGAAAGGCAACTGACCGCCTTGATGTTCTTGACCTGCTTTTTAAAAAAAATGCATTTTCTGATGTAATCAGAGAAGCACAGGAGATAGTGGAACTATCTCTTAAAGGTATGCTGCGTTTTGTGGGGATAGAACCACCAAAATTTCACGATGTTGGCGGCCTTCTTCTTGAGCATAAAGATAAATTTCCCCCATATATATCCAGACATCTGGAGAGGCTTGCTTTTATCTCAAAAAAACTCAGGAAAGAAAGGGAATTGGCCTTTTACGGTGACATTGATTTCATACCCACTGAAGAGTATACAGATGAAGACGCAAGTGAAGCAATCGAAAATGCCAGGTTTGTGGTAGATGCAGCAAAGAAATTAATACAGAGCTGAGAAAAAGGATAAAAGAAAAACTTCTAACATTATTGCAACAAGAAAATCCACATTTCACATTTCACAGTTTTTACTCTTCACTGCTTATTTGACAGAGCATAAGAATTATGTAATTATACGTTATGTAGATATACGTAATTCATGAGGTTATCTTATGCGTAATCCGTTTATTTTTGGCGAGGTTGTTACAGGCAGTGATTTTGCTGACAGAAAGGATGAAATTAAAAGCCTTTTGCAAGATTTAAAAGACGGAGAAAAAATTTTTCTGATATCTCCCCGTCGTTATGGAAAAACTTCACTTATCGTTAATACTCTTGAGAAATTAAAAAAAGAGGGTTTGTATACGATTTATATTGATCTTTACAAGGCGACTTCTTTGCATAAACTTCTTGAGCTGTATGCAAGAG
>JAYEHT010000264.1:0-1672 GCA_034659655.1 Candidatus Aerophobota bacterium
CTTATAATCCTTACAGAGAATATGATGCACTATAATATCTTTACCCTTATCTTGGAGTTTAATTAAACAATCGGATGCATTGTGTATGTATTTCCCAGATGAACTATCATAAACATGAGCTTCCAAATACGCAATCCGCCTGCGCAGACAATCACTTGAACCGACATAAAGTACATTACTGCTGGTATCACATATCAAATAGACTCCAGGCTCTTCTGGAATATTATGGCAGATAATGCTTCCTACTATGTCATGCTCTTTGTAAAGAAGTTGCTTTTTATTCTTACCATAGATATTCATTTTAACCTCCCACAAAAAATTTCTATTCTTCCTTTTCCAATGTTATGTAATTTGGATTATGTAACATTAAGCTATCTTTATCTCTTTAAAACAGAAAAAAACTTTATCTTTCCGGCCAATTTCGTTTTGTTTTATCTTTCTCTACTTTAAGTTTAGTTTTTGTCTCCAATTTTTTAATTTCCTCATTAATCTCTTCAATCCTCCTCTTAGCCAGTGTAATATCCGTCTCTAACTTTGCTTTCTCTTTCTCTAGCTTCTTTATTTGCTCGCTAACATCTCCTCTCTTCTCTGTTTCTACTGGCTCTATCTCTACTGGCACTGAAAAAATAGTGTAGTCATCATTATAATAGATTTTCATTGGAGAATAAACGCTAACACCATCGGGAATGAAAATAAATCCAAATGCTTTAACTCCTGCTCGCAGATGCCCTGAGAAAGTGTCAGATGCTTTTACAACATCCTCATAACGAATTTCGTATTGAAGACTTTCCTGCACAAAGGTTATGCTGGTAGGGTAAAAATAACTGTCTTGTTCAACAAAAACTACTAAAAAGAGACAATCATGGTCTCCAATCAGTTTTTTTGTTTCTTTTACTAACTCAGGCTCCCATATGTAGTTCATTGACCGGTCATTAAGGTAGAGAAACTGTAAACTAAACTCTTCTTCCCCTTCATAATCTCTGACTGTTATTACTCCACTGAGGTCTTTGATTCCAGGGTCATCAATAGTCCAAGCTAACACCTGATTACTCAATAATAAAATTATGCCCAATACTACTACTGGAAATAAAGTTCTTTTCCCCATAATTTACTCCTTTCCCAAAAAAGGATAAATATTGCTTAATGCTTATTTGTCCTCTATATAAAAACCGTCCTTTTTTTAATTTCCTGTAATTGTCCTTATATTAAGCTATCTTTATCTTTTTAAAACAGGAAAAAACTTTATCTTTTTTCTCCGATAAGTTAATCTCATCATCATAGACAATTAGCATATCCAGGCTCTTATGTCGAGAAAACTTTCTTACTGTTCCAACATCAAAGCTTCGGAGTAAATGAGTAATGTAGTAATGCCTGAATCCGTGGACTGTTTTATTAATCCCTAACTCTTTAAATAAAGCTCCAAACTCCCTTTTTATCGTTATGCTGTTCAGCTTCCCGTTTTTTCTATTTCCTAAACTCTTTAATAAAGCTCCTGAGCCTATATTGCAAATTTTAATATATTTTTTTAATGCCTTTACCGTCTCCGGGTTAAGATAAATAAGCTCTTTATCATCTCTACCTTTGCCTTGAATATAAGCTATCCCATTTACTAAATCTAAGTCTTCTACATCGAGTCTTACAACCTCAACCTGCCTCAGCCCCTGGAGAGCGA
>JAYEHT010000265.1:0-1671 GCA_034659655.1 Candidatus Aerophobota bacterium
AGCTCTTTAGAAAGCCGGGTGCGATACCAAGATGGATGGGAACTGATCATTTCACGAACATAAGCTATATCTTTATCAGTTGTTTCTCGTCCCTGAATGATCATTGTTTTCTCCTGGTATAATCTTCACTATAGGTGAAGATTGTTATTTGACTTTCTATAACTTTAAAATTAAAGTTTAATTAGTTCTTTAAAAATGCTTTTGGAGAAAACAGGAAGAGGGCTTGCCTTCTCCTTATGGCCTCTTTTTATAGAGGACCATTTGCCCTTAGACTGCCCCTTCCTTTATCTCTTCGGGTGTAAACATTTATTGAGTATGTTACGAGCCTAAAATAAAGGCATCGTTTATTACATTCTCCAGGCTATGTGCTCGATGAGGATAAGGAGGCCTGCTTTCTTTTAAAAAGCAAAAAATTCAAGGAGGTATTTATGTATTACATAGGTATTGATATTTCAAAGAAATCGTTCACGGTCTCGGTCTTGGATGAAGAAGGTGAAGCAATCACCAAGCCTTTTACTTACTCTTGTAATCGTGAAGGAATGGAAAAGTTTGTTAGTAAAATCTCTTCCTTAAAGCTTGAAAAAGATAAGGTGGTGATAGGGATTGAGGCCACAGGAAACCTGTGGGAGAATCTTTATTCCTTTTTAAAAGGATATAAAGTTATTATCCTTAATCCCTATCAAACAAAGAAATACCACCAGATACTCTCTAAAAAAGCAAAGACCGATAAGGTTGATTCATTAGTAATAGCTGGACTTCTTCGCTCAAAAGAAGCCTTAGCTTCTTATATTCCTGAAGATGAAGTTCAAGTTCTTAGGGAACTGGTAAGACTGCGCCATCACCTTAAAAAAGATAAGAAAAACTATTTAAGAAAAGCTTACAGCCTTTTGAATTTAGTATTTCCTGAATATATTAATCTGATTAAGGATCCTTTTAAAAAAGTCTCTTCTATGATTCTTAAAGAATATCCTACAGCAGTCCATATGAAAAGAGCAAAGAAAACTAAATTAGTGAAAATGGCCAGGAAAATTCAGGGTAATAACTACTCTTCTGAGCTTGCCGAAAAACTTATTTCTCTAGCTAAAGAATCTATATATTCTGGTAAAGCTTCTGAGGTAAGAGGAATAGCTTTAAGAATTCTCATTGACCAAATCCATTCTTTTGAAGATAAGATTAAAGAGATTAATGAGAAAATTGATGAGATTTTATCCTTTAATGAACCTTCTTCCCCACAGAAAAGACTTCTCTCTATTCCTGGAGTTGGTCCTAAAACTGTAGCTGCTTTTTTAGGAGAAGTAGGCGATGATGTTAGTAGATTCTCTTCAGCTAATAAGCTTATTGGCTTTATTGGGTGGCATCCTAAAATATCAGAATCTGGGGATAGTAAAAATCCTCATCCTAAGATGTCTAAAAGAGGTCCTTCTGCTTTAAGAGCTTCATTGTATATGGCTGCGGTAGCTTCTTTAAAACATAATCCTTATCTCCGCTCACTTTACCATAGAAAAATATCTGAGGGAAAAGAAAGTAAACAAGCTCTTGTCTGTGTAGGTAAAAAGATTATCTGTATAATGTACAGTATGCTTAAATATGAAGTAGATTATGATCCTCAAAGGATTTTCTTTCAATTTGAGAAAGAACAAGTTTTAACTTGACAGTTTATAGTATGTCTAT
>JAYEHT010000266.1:0-8462 GCA_034659655.1 Candidatus Aerophobota bacterium
AGTAGCCGTTGGTAACAATTTATTTCCCGTGGAGACTGATAAATAATCCAGTTCATAAACTTTATTTTTTCTATGGAACTGGTTATCGATTAGAACCTCAATCTCGACCGGGCTGATGTTTTTCTTCTTATCAGCCAGTTGTTTGAACTCAGTAAAAATAACTTTAAATGTTTCCTCATCCACTTCGTAGCCCAGCTTATTAATAAAATCACGCAAGCCATGTCGACCAGAATGTTTACCTAAAACCAGCTTGCTCTGTTTTAAACCAATCGTTCTTGCATCCATAATTTCATAAGTACTCCTCTCTTTAATGACCCCATCCTGGTGAATTCCTGCTTCATGAGCAAAGGCATTTGCACCTACAATAGCTTTATTAGCCTGAACAGGCATTCCGCTTAGACTGGAAACTAATTTACTCAACCTGGCAATCTGGGTCGTATCCTGAGAAAGACCCAGACTGTAGTAATCCTTACGGGTATAAAGAGCCATTATTAATTCTTCTAAGGCAGTATTGCCAGCTCGTTCCCCAATACCATTGACTGTAACCTCTACTTGGACAGCACCGTTTTCAATTGCAGCCAGACTATTAGCCACAGCAAGGCCCAGGTCATTATGACAATGAACACTGATGTCAGCTTGATCAATATTAACTACATTTTTCTTAATATCTCTAACCAATTTAGCAAATTCCGAAGGTATAGCATAACCGACTGTGTCAGGGATATTAATTATCTTAGCACCAGCCTTGATAACCTTACTAAAAACTCTAAAGAGAAATTCTGGCCTGCTCCTGGAAGCATCTTCAGCTGAAAATTCGATGTTAGAAGTATACCTGGAAGCATATTTAACAGCATCGATAGCCCGCTCCAATACCCCTTCCTCTGTCAGCTTTAATTTATATCTCATATGAATGGGTGAAGTAGCGATAAAGACATGAATACGTGGGTTTTCAGCATCTTTCAGGGCCTGCCAGGCCTGATCAATATCACGTTTACGGGAACGAGCTAATCCTGCAATCTCTACCCCTTTTACCGAGCGGGCGATCTTTTCTACAGCTCGAAGATCGCCCGGGGAAGCTACCGGGAAGCCAGCTTCAATTACATCAACCCTCAATTTAGCTAACTGCCTGGCTATGGTTAATTTCTCATCCGGGGTTAAACTTACACCAGGGGATTGTTCACCATCCCTTAAGGTAGTATCAAAGATTTTAAGCCGTGCCATTTTTATTCCCCTCCTTTATTTACTAACCCAGGGCATCATTTCCCGCAATTTCTTTCCAACTTTTTCAATGAGGTGTTCCTCGTCCTTTTTGGTTAAAGCATTAAAGGTCGGTCGGTTAGCCTGATTTTCCAGGATCCAGTCCTTGGCAAATTTACCTGATTGAATATCTGTTAAAATATTTTTCATCCTCTCTTTCACATCCTCATTAATGATTTTAGGTCCAATTACCAGATCACCATACCGGGCCGTATCGCTGATCGAATGACGCATATTAGTAATCCCACCTTCAAACATAAGGTCAACAATCAACTTTAATTCATTTAAACATTCAAAATAAGCAATCTCAGGTTGATAACCTGCTTCAATCAGGGTTTCAAATCCGGCTTTAACCAGGGCAGTTGTCCCTCCACATAGCACTGCCTGTTCTCCAAAAAGGTCGGTTTCAGTTTCTTCTTTAAAAGTGGTTTCAATAACTCCAGCCCTGGTAGAACCAATACCTTTTGCGTAAGCCAGACCAAATTGATGAGCTTTGCCGCTATAATCCTGTTCTACGGCCAAGAGAGAAGGGACACCTTTACCTTCCAGGTACATTCGTCTTACAAGGTGGCCTGGACCCTTAGGGGCAACCATAAAAACATCTATATTTTCCGGGGGAACAATCTGACCAAAGTGGATGTTAAACCCATGGGAAAAAACTAGGGCATTGCCATCTTCAAGATAAGGAGCTATCTCATTTTTGTACACATTTTTCTGGATATCGTCAGGAATGAGCAGTTGAATTACATCGGCCTGTTCAGCTGCTTCGGCTGTGGCCATAACTTGCAATCCATCCCTGGTAGCCACTTGCCAGTTCTTACTCCCTTTTCTTTCACTGACAATTACATTTAAACCACTGTCTTTTAAATTCTGAGCTTGAGCATGCCCCTGATTTCCATAGCCAATGACAGCTATTATTTTATCCTTTAAGAAATCCAGATTAGCATCCGCGTCATAAAAAATATTTGCCATTGTGCATCCTCCTGATTTATTTTTTATTCTCTTCTTGATGAATTTGACCTCTGTTTAAGGCAATCAAACCTGTTCTAACAATCTCTTTAATACCAAAACCCTGCAAAATCTCAATCAGGGTTTCAATTTTTTTTTCAACTCCGGTAGCCTCTACCATTAGGCTATCATAGGCTATATCAACAACCTTGGCCCGGAAAATATTCGCTATTTGAATGATTTCACTCCTTTTGGCCCGGGAACAGTTTACCCTGATGAGGGCTAGATCCCTGTCTACAATAGCATTTTGATTCAGCTCAGTAATTTTAATGACATCAATAAGTTTATGGAGCTGTTTTTTAACCTGTTCCAGGACCTTATCATCACCATTAACTACGATAGTCATTCTGGATATCTCAGGGTTCTCCGTTTGACCAACATTCAGGCTTTCAATATTAAAATCTCTCCGGTTAAACAGACTGGCTATCCTGGCTAAAACCCCGGGTTTGTTTAAAACAGATGCAGCTAGTATATGCCTCACAATCTCAACCTCCTATCATATCTTTAAGCCCTACTCCTGGCGGTACCATAGGATAAACTTTTTCTTCGGGAGGAATATGGACATCCAGGAGAGCAGGACCATTAGTATTTAAGATTTCTTCAAGAGCAGAAGTTACCTCTTCTTTTTTAATTATTTTGCGAGCATGGATACCATATGCCTCGGCCAGTTTTGCAAAATTGGGATTCTTAAGTTTTGTTGCTGAATAACGCCGATTAAAGAAAAGCTCCTGCCATTGTCTAACCATACCCAGAGATTGGTTATTTAAGATAATGATCTTGACCGGCAGTTGATAAGAGCTGACCGTTGCCAGCTCCTGAATATGCATCTGGATGCTGCCATCACCGGCAATATCTACAACAGTTCGCTCAGGTTTACCTATCTGAGCCCCTATGGCAGCAGGAAGCCCATATCCCATAGTCCCCAACCCCCCTGATGAAATAAAGGAACGAGGAATAGAGTACTGATAATATTGAGCTGCCCACATTTGATTTTGACCTACATCAGTGGTAATAAGTGCTTTACCCCTGGTAATCTTATAAATTTCTTCAATTAAGTATTGAGGTTTAATTTCTGCTGTATTTTGGTCATATTGTAATGGGTATTTATGCTTCCATTCCTCCAGTTGTTTATGCCATTTTCCTATTTTTTTCTCGTGAACAAGGGGGATAAGCTCCTGTAAAACATTTTTTACATCACCAACTATGGGAATATCTACTTCAACATTTTTGCCTATTTCAGCCGGATCAATATCGATATGAATTATCCTGGCCTCAGTTGCATATAGATCTAATTTTCCTGTGACCCGATCATCAAAGCGAGCCCCAACCGCTATTAAAAGATCAGTCTCATTAGTAGCATAATTGGCATATCTGGTGCCATGCATACCCACCATCCCCAAAGAAAGGGAATTGGTTTCAGGATAAATCCCTAAAGCCATCAAGGTTGTTGTGATTGGTATTTTGGTTTTTTGGACTAATTTACGAATCTCCATAGATGCATCTGAAATAATAGCTCCTCCCCCTACATATAGCAGAGGCTTGCTGGCTTTATTTATTGCATTTGCGGCTTTAGTGATCTGTAGTTTATGCCCCCGGTAAGTAGGTTTGTATCCCGGCAGATTTACCTCATCTGGATATTCAAATTTTTTGGTAGCAGTAGCTACATCTTTAGGGATATCTATAAGAACCGGGCCGGGTCTTCCGGTTTTAGCAATATAAAAAGCCTCTTTAATTATTCTAGCCAGGTCGTTAACATCGGTTACCAGGTAATTATGTTTGGTTACAGACAGGGTTATTCCCTTGATATCCGCCTCCTGAAAGGCATCCTTTCCGATAAGATTGGTAACAACCTGTCCAGTAAAGGCAACCAGGGGTACAGAGTCCATATAAGAGGTTGCTAACCCTGTTACCAGATTTGTAGCACCTGGTCCAGAAGTAGCGAGACAGACACCCACTTTCCCTGTACTACGGGCATAACCATCAGCAGCATGGACTGCAGCCTGTTCATGTCGGGTCAAATAGTGTTTTATGGGTGAGTCATAAAGAGCATCATAGATCTGTATTACCGCCCCTCCGGGAAGACCAAAAACTACTTTGGCGTCTTCTTTTAATAAGCTGGCAATGAAAATTTCTGCTCCTGTCATCTTTGACAATATAACCACCTCCGTTATATTTACTGCTAACTACTCTTTAACCGTAGTAGGTTAGCTTTCCTAAAAGAGTGAATGTAAGTAGTAGATTAGCTTCTATAAAGCTTAGCCCTCCCTAAATCCTAAGCACCAAATCCTAAGCAAATCCAAAATTCAAATATCTAAATTCAAAACTAATTACTATTCAGCCACAGATTTACCCCATTAGATGCAAAGCTATCTAACGGGGTTTACGCTGATATTTTTCTTTTATTATATATCAATCATTTACTTTAAACTTATCTGTGTCCACCTGCGGCTAAATAGTTACGTTATTTTTAAATTAATATTTGTTCTTCTAACCCGCATTGTTTTGAATTTTGGTCATTTGATATTATTTAGGATTTTGAATTTAGGATTTCACCTCTTTTAGAAAGGCTTACCTACTACCTTTAACCCCTTGTCAATTCTTCAATTATATGAATTAAACTGTACAAAAGTCATTTTTTACTTAAAAACTGCCCCGGTATTGGCAGAACTTACTAATCGGGCATAGCGTCCTAAATATCCTTTTACCTGGGGCAGTTGAGGCTGGAAATTAGCCATTCTCTTCTTTAATTCTTCTTCATTTATCTCCAACTCTAATTTTTTCTCAGGAATATTGATATTTATTATGTCACCTTCTTGAATTATCCCGATTGGACCACCAGCAGCTGCTTCAGGAGAAATATGGCCAATAGATGCTCCTCGGGTAGCACCAGAAAAGCGTCCATCAGTGATTAAGGCAACATCTTCATCTAATCCCATTCCAGATAAAGCCGAGGTCGGGGTTAACATTTCTCTCATACCCGGTCCACCTTTAGGCCCTTCATAAGTAATTACAACCACATCACCTTTTTTAATCTCTCCTGTATTAATAGCCTTATTAGCAGCTTCTTCACCCTTAAACACTCGCGCCGGACCTCGGTGAGTCAGCATCTTCACTGCAACTGCAGACTGTTTAACCACTGCTCCATCAGGCGCAATATTACCTTTTAATATAGCCAGTCCACCAGTCTTATGATAAGGTTGATCTATAGAATGAATAATACGATGATCAATATCCTGCAGCTCAGTTAAATTATCTCCAACACTTTTAGCGGTTACTGTGATTTGATCAGTATATAAGAGACCTTTTTTATCTAATTCTTTCATTACACCTGGTATTCCACCTGCCTGATGTAAGTCTTCCATATGATAGGGACCGGCAGGGCTTAAATTACAAAGATGAGGTACCCGATTACTTATTTCATTAAATAGATCTAAAGGTAAATCAATACCTGCTTCATAGGCAATTGCAGGAAGATGTAAGACGGTATTAGTAGAACACCCTAATGCCATATCAACACTAATCGCATTTTGAAAGGCCTCTTTGGTAAATATATCAGAAGGAGTAATCTCTTTTTCTACTAATTCCATTATCTTGCTGCCGGTTTTTTTGGCCAGCCTAATCCTTTCTGAATGAACTGCAGGGATAGTCCCGTTCCCGGCTAAGCCAATACCCAGGGCTTCTGTTAAGCTGTTCATTGAATTAGCAGTAAACATACCTGCACAGCAGCCACAGCCAGGACAGGCTCTTTTTTCAAGTAGGACAAGCTCATTTTTATTCATTATGCCTGCATTTACTGCTCCAACTGCTTCAAACACATTATGCAGGTCAATGGACTTATTCTTGTATTTTCCAGCCAGCATGGGGCCACCGCTAATTATAATAGCAGGAATATTTAAACGGGCAGCTGCCATTAACATTCCCGGGACTATTTTATCACAGTTACCTGCCAGTACCAATCCATCAAATTGGTAAGCTTGAACGACTGTTTCGACCGAATCAGCAATTAATTCCCGACTGACCAAAGAATACTTCATTCCTTCATGCCCCATAGCAATTCCATCGCAGACTCCAATGGTTGAAAATGACATAGGTGTGCCACCAGCACTATAAACACCATATTTGACTGCCTGGGTAATTTCGTTTAAATGTTTATGCCCAGGGATTATTTCATTGGCTGAATTAGCTATACCGATTATTGGTTTTTCTAATTCCTTCTCACTTAAACCGAGGGCATACAATAGAGAACGATGGGGTGCTCTATTCAAACCCCGGCTTATCTTCTCACCTCTCATCCTTCTGGCTCCTGGATTCTGGTTTTTCGACCGATTTCTCATAATGCAATAACTCTAATATATATATAGGCATCTGTCAAATTTTCAGGGATGCATAAAAAGATATTTGTCTGAACGCTTCTTTTATCATCACTCATATCAATTCTGTCTCTATTTATTAGCTTATTAATATCCTTCAACCAGAATATATCCCTGGGGGAAGGATAATTAACCTTGGGGTGGGAACGTTTAATGAAATGTTTCCGGCCTATCTCTTAACAAAGCCGATAATCTATTTATTGTCTCGGTAAGCGTTGGTTGTTTCGATATAATTATTCCATAATGTTTATGAAGAATTACGTAGTCTCTGACATTGAAGTAAAAATAGCTCTTTTCTGGCTTATGGCAAAATCCAGTTGTTATTGTAGGTGTTTTTTTATTTCATTCAGGAACTCTTCAGCTTCCTCTACTCTTCTTTTTGCCAGTCCTTCTGAAATAGTCTTATAGATGTCATAATCAGCTGTTTCTCTATCTATATACGCTTTGGTAAACATACGGTGATATTGGGGGTCGATTTTCTTAGTTTTAGCAAAAAAGTGTCCAAATGCACTGATCACTCCAGAATGGCTGGTGCGTTTAATATCATTATTGATGAGCAGAGCCAATGCACAATAGAACATAACATAATAGGCTTTAGAAACAGCCTCAGGATAATGACGGTTGGAAAGCAACTCCTTCGCTACTTGAAGAGCATTCTCTGTTTTTTCGATTAGCTTTTCAGCTTCAGAGATCATTACACTACGATTCCTTCTTTTTGTAGATTCTGGTAAAAGAGGCTGTTGACATCTCGTAAAAAATTATAGTGTTTTTTAGAGATGGTTCTTACTGAAAGTAGAGGCTGGAAATCATACTCCCACATCAGCTGATAGGCTGCATTAAAGACTTTCTCCTCAAGTTGACTATTTTCTCTATCCAATATAACCAGAACATCTAAGTCAGAATCTTTTTTCTCCTCCTCTCGGACATAGGAACCGAAACAGCGAATTTCAATGATATGTCTTTTGACTGATATAGGTAATCGTTCCTTAAATTGCTTCAAAATGTTGAGGGCTTTCTTATTCATTCTGTCACCTTTTAAGGAGATTTTTAAAGTCAGAGTTCTTTGAATCTACCTTTAGTATAGTGATAACTTTCTACTCTGTCAAGAGAACGCATTAAGTCATCTATAATGTAACCGAAGAGGACTAATTGGGTCATATAAAAAGTAACCGAAATATGATATAATTCTCCCTGGTTAATTAAAAATCAACCAGGGAGGTAAGGAGATGGACATGGATGCAAGAAACCAGTACCTCAAGGTATTACAAGAAAGATACCTTATGGCAAAATCCAGAAAAGAAAAATCTTCTATCTTAGATGAATATTGCAAGAATACCGGACAGAACAGAAAGTACACCATTAGAAAGATACGACTCTCTCTTCCTTTACATCCCAAGAAAAGGATAAGAAGACAAATCTATGATGGTTACGTGAGAGCAGCATTAGCAGAAGCCTGGGAGATATTTGACTATATGTGTGGACAAAGATTTAAACCAATACTCAAGGAACAGGTAGATAACCTGAGAGAGCGAAGAGAACTTAGGATCTCTGATGAAGTAGCTGAAAAGCTGAAGAGAATTAGCCCCAAAACAATTGGTCGAAAGCTCAAACATCAAAAGGAGGTTCTACGTCGGAAGAGAAAGTATCATCGAGTAAACAATCCTCTAATCTATCAAAAGATACCAGTTAGAGCGGGCGATTGGGATAGATCCTTAGTTGGACAGGTACAGATAGATCTTGTTGAGCACTGTGGATCCTCTGCTAGTGGTCAATTCATCAATAGCGTAAGTACTGTCGATATTGCTACAGGCTGGTGGGAAGGAGAAG
>JAYEHT010000267.1:0-1669 GCA_034659655.1 Candidatus Aerophobota bacterium
CCGCCTCCCAGCTTCACATAGTTTGTTACCGCCCTATGCGTGGGATTTGGTGCTGGACTGGTGGCTAACCTTTATCCAGACCAGACTTACACTGGTAAGAACTAAGAAGCTTTCTCGGCACACTCATCTTTTTCCTCCTTTTTTTCATTTTTTTTATTTTATTTTTTTTCTTTTAAAACCTATTGACATCGTCTCCTTCCTCCATTTTACCTAATGTTAAAAATACTCTTTTTTTATCCTCTCACATATTCCACCTTCTCCTTCAAATTCTTCTCTAATACAAACTTAGAGACCTTTGCTAGTTCTTTTGACCTTTACCTCTACTCACTCGCTTTTCTCGAAGTAAGTTTATCTTTTAAAAACGAGCTGTTATCCAAACCCCGGTACTCGATCCACCTGGATCTACCTCAAATGGCCCCTGGGTCAACAGGAAGAGAAGAGAAACCTTTGTTTTAACTCTCTCCTCTAACCTTTTTTACCCTTAACCCTCCAGGCAATAATTCCCAAAATTACAGCTATAACTCCAGTTACCAGCAACGACAGTACCTTAGCTGGACAAGCTATCAAAGCTCCCAAAAAGCAACCTCCAACAAATCCTGAGAACCACCACAAAATCGTTTTTAGCACTTCCTTTCACCCCCTTCTTATTCAGCTTCAGCCTAAAATTGACTTATTTGTAAAATAGATCAAGATAAGCAAAAAACTTTCATCTTAAGAGAGAGTTATTATTCCCGCTTTCATATTATCCAGATCTACCAGGGCTACAGTAGCACATCCGCTGAGCCATCCTCCACACTCCCCAGGGTTAACCAATAAAGTTCCTTTCTCTCTTTTTACTTCAGGTTGATGAGTATGTCCATAAACAATGAGGTCGGACTTAGACTCTTCTATTTTCTTCATATCAAGAGAAGTATGAGAAAGAACAATTTTTCTTCCTCCATATTTTAGTTTAAAAGGAGGGGAATGAATTTCTCCTATTTTAGCTATCTCCTTTATTAACCCTTCTTTTTCCCCATCATTATTTCCAAAAACACCAATTAAAGGAGAAGAAAGATTCTTTAATTTTCTCATCACAACAAAAGGAGCTATAAAATCACCTGCATGGAGAACTAATTTTACCTTTTTCTGATTAAAAAAATTTACTGCTTTCTCAATCATAGGTAAATTATCATGAGAATCAGCCATAATTCCTATACGCATCGGCTTTACCTATCTTGAGGTGACTAAAGCCACCTCTTCGCTTTTTTCACGTTTCACCTCTCACGTTTTACTGCTTTGCCTACCCCTTTAATCCTCTAATCCTGCCTTTCTTCCCTCTAATCCTTTAATCCTGCTTTTATCATCTCATCAAATTCTTCCTCATTTAATATTCTTACCCCTAATTTCTTAGCCTTTTCATATTTGGAGCCGGGATTTTCTCCTATTACCACGTAATCTACATTTTTGCTTACACTGCTTACTGCTCTTCCTCCCAATCCTTCCACTATACCTTTTGCTTCATCTCGAGTAAAATGCTCTAAACTCCCGGTAAAGACAAATCTCTTCCCGGAAAGAAGCATCTTTTTTGCTTCTTTCTCCTCTCTTTTCTCTTCTAGCTGTACCCCCGATTTTCTTAATTTCTCTAACAATTCTCTATTTCTTTCTTCTCTGAAGAACAAAACTATTGATT
>JAYEHT010000267.1:1769-8447 GCA_034659655.1 Candidatus Aerophobota bacterium
TTCCCGGAAAGAAGCATCTTTTTTGCTTCTTTCTCCTCTCTTTTCTCTTCTAGCTGTACCCCCGATTTTCTTAATTTCTCTAACAATTCTCTATTTCTTTCTTCTCTGAAGAACAAAACTATTGATTGAGCAGTGCGGGGACCAATTTCAGGAATGGCTTCTAAATCTTCTTCTTTAGCTTTTGATAATTCATTCATTGAGGAGAAATTCTCCGAAATTATACGCGCTCCTCTTACTCCTACATATCTAATGCCCAGAGCAAAAATGAGACGAGCAAGAGATCGATTTTTACTCTCTTCAATCTGGGAAAGAAGATTTTCAGCAGATTTTTTCCCCATCCTCTCCAGAGAAGAG
The DNA here is from genome assembly GCA_034659655.1 of Candidatus Aerophobota bacterium. Taxonomy (GTDB): domain Bacteria; phylum Aerophobota; class Aerophobia; order Aerophobales; family JAGGXI01; genus JAGGXI01. The sequence continues at coordinate 2,124 of JAYEHT010000267.1, forward strand.
AGAGTAGAAAGGTTTAATTTATAAAGGTCAACTACATCACGGACAAGCCCTCTATCCACTAACTGCTCAATTAATTTATCTCCTAAACCTTCAATGTCCATAGCCGTCCTTTGAGCGTGATGGGCTATCTTTTCCTTAAGCTGAGCGGGGCAGGAGGAACCTATACACCTTGCTACTGCTTCATCTTCCAGTCTTACCACCTTTGCTCCACATACAGGACACCTGCGAGGCATAGAGAACTTCTTCTCTGTCCCCTTTCTTTTCCCTTCTATCACTTTCACTACCTGGGGAATAATATCTCCCCCTTTTTCAATAACTACTGGATCCCCTATTCTTATATCCTTCCTTTTAATTTCATCTTCGTTATGCAGGGTAGCCCGAGTAATAGTGGTTCCTGCTAAAAAAGTAGCCTCAAGAAGAGCCACAGGAGTAAGAGCTCCCGTTCTTCCTACCTGAACGAGGATATCCTTTATTCTGGTAGTTGCTTGTTTAGCCTGAAATTTATAAGCAATAGCCCATCGAGGATTTTTAGTGGTTGAGCCAAGTCGAGATTGTTGCTCAATTCTGTTTACTTTGATCACCATACCATCCACCTCATAATCTAAATCTTCCCTTTTGTTTACCCAGGTATTGCAGTAATCAATCACTTCTCTCATATTTGAACAGAGCTTGAAGTAAGAATTAACCTTAAATCCCCATTCTCTTAGCTTTTCAAGACATCCCAGGTGAGTAGAAGGAACCTCTACCTTTGTAGAATCGGCTAAAAGATAGATAAAATTATCCAGAGGTCTTTGACTGGTAATTCCGGGGTCTAAAAGTTTAAGTGAACCTGCAGCAGCATTTCGAGGATTAGCAAAAAGAGACTCTCTCTTTTTTTCTCTTTCCCTGTTTACCCGGAGGAAACCCGACCTTGTCATATACACCTCTCCTCTCACTTCTATTCTTCCCTCTACTCTTTCGCGCAATTTCAAAGGAATAGTATGAATAGTCTTAAGATTTGCTGTAATCTCATCTCCCCGTACTCCATCTCCCCTGGTAGAACCCCTTACCAGCTCACCATCCTCATAGATAAGAGAGATGGAGACTCCGTCTATCTTTAACTCTGCTACATATTCAAAATTTTCTCCTGGAAGCTGTCGTTGAAGCCTTTCTCTAAATTCGATGACCTCCTCTTCAGAATAGGTATTCTCTAAACTTAACATAGGTATGGAGTGCTCTACTGTAGGAAAACCTTCTGCAGGCATACCTCCCACTCTCTGAGTAGGAGAAGTAGGGCTCTTTAAGGAAGGATACCTCTCTTCCAACTCTTTCAATTGTTTCATCAGCTTATCATATTCATAGTCGGAAATCTCGGGATTATTTTCTACATAATATTTGTAATTATGATAATGAATCCTCTCCCGAAGTTCCTCCGCTTTTTTTCTTATCTCATCATTTACCATCTTAAAACTCTATTTTACAATCTTATAATTTTCATAAATCTTCTTTTACCTACCTGCAAGATATGTTCATTATCTAAAGAGAGCTCAAGATCAACATTTTCTATTTTTCTTCCATCCCACCTCACTCCTCCCTGGGCAATCAAGCGGCGAGCTTCAGAGCCACTTCCCGCAAGTTGGGCTAATTTAAGAAGTTTTATTATCCAGATTTTACCACCCTTCAGCTCACAAGAATGTACATAATAGGAAGGCAGTTTTTCTGGAACCTTTCCTTTTTTAAATACATCTTCGAATCTTTTCTCCTCTTCCTTAGCAGAAGATTCACCATAATAAAAAGCAACTATCTGGCTAGCTAAATCTTTTTTTACCTGTTTGGGATGAACTCTTCCTTTAGAAAAAGCTTTTTCTTTTTTACGAATTTCTTCTTCAGATAAAAGGGTGAGCAATCGAAAATACCTGAATACTAAATTATCCGGGATAGACATAAGTTTACCGTACATCTGAGGAGGAGATTCTGTAATGCCGATGTAATTTCCTAAACTTTTGCTCATCTTTTCTGCGCCATCGGTTCCCTCAAGAATAGGCAGGGTAATTATCACCTGAGGAGCCTGGCCGTAAGATTTCTGCACCTGTCTTCCTAAAAGAAGATTGAATTTTTGATCCGTCCCCCCAATTTCAACATCTGCCTTTAAAGCCACTGAATCGTAAGCCTGCATAAGGGGATAGAGAAACTCGTGCAGGCCTACAGGATATCTCTTACGATATCGCTCATTAAAGTCATCCCGTTCTAACATCCTGGCAACAGTATAATGAGAGGCAAGCTTTAAAACACGAGAAAAACTCATCTTACTTAGCCATGCACTATTGTAAAGCACCTCCGTCTTTTGGGAATTTAAAATCTTAAAAGCCTGTTCTTTATATGTTCTGGCATTAGCCCTTATCTCTCCGGTAGAAAGAGTCTTTCTCGTTTTGTCTCTTCCACTCGGGTCTCCAACCTTAGCCGTAAAATCCCCAATTAAAAGGACTACTTTATGACCAAGATTTTGAAAACATCTCAGTTTAAGGAGAACCAGACTGTGTCCTAAATGAATATCAGGAGAGGTAGGATCAACCCCAAATTTAATAATAAGAGAACCCTTCCTCTTTATTCTCCTTAAAAGTTCCTCTTCCTGAACAAGGTCTACTGTATTTTTCTTGATTAAGCGAACTTGCTCTTCTGAATTCATTTTTCTCCTTTTATATCTAAATTTAATTTTAGCTCGATAGCATTAGGCTCTGCACTACATTTTGAGGTAGCTTCTGGGAAATAATCTTTATTATCTCATTGGAAACATCTTCTGAAGAAGAGTATTCTCCCATATCCAACCAGATTATCCGCCTATCCTGCTTAAAGTAGTTTAATTGTCTTTTGGCAAATCTTCGCGTATCCCTCTTCATTAATCTTATTGCTTCTTCCTTTGAATAATCTCCCTTTAAATATTTTATGATATGCTTATATCCTAATCCCTGTAAAGAAAATAAATCTTCTGAATATCCTTTGCTTAGAAGAGACTCTGCCTCACTAATTAATCCCTCTTGAATCATCTTATCCACGCGTTGATTAATCAGCTCGTAAAGAATAGCCCTTTTCCTTCTTAAACCAATCATCACTGTATTGGATAAAGAAGAAAAACTCTGTTTTTGATAAGATGAGATAGGTTTCTTTGTAAGGTAATAAACCTCAAGAGCACGAATAATCCTCACTTCATCATGAGGGTGGATACGAGAAGCTGAGTGAGGGTCTATTTTTTTTAACTCCTGATATAAAGATTCTTCACTTTCTCTTTTTACCCTTTCTTTAAGTTCTTCTCGCAGCTTCCAATCTGCTCCAGGACCTGCAAAAAGCCCATCAACAACTGCTTTTATATAAAGCCCGGACCCCCCAACAACAACTGGGAGCTTATCTTCATCTTGCAAAGATTTAATGATAACCTCTGCTCTTTTTTTAAACTCGGCAGCACTGAAAACCTGGCCAGGGAAAACTATATCCACAAGATGATGGGGAAACTCTTCTCTTATCTTTCTGGAAGTTTTAGCTGTCCCTATATCCATATCTTTATAAATCTGACGAGAATCGGCAGATATTATCTCTCCTTTAATCTTTTTTAAAAGACTCAGGGCTACCTCTGTTTTTCCTACCCCAGTTGGTCCCAGGATAATTAAAAGAGCCTTTAACAACTAACCATATCCCCCCTTAAAGCCCAACAGCCGGGTTCTGTTATCTTTACCCGGATAAATTTGCCTATTAAATCTTTTTTGCCTTTAAAAACCAGAATCTTATTATGGCGTGTTCTTCCCTGAAGTTCCCTTTTATCTTTTTTTGATAATCCCTCTACAAGAACGTTAAATTCCCTTCCCACCAAATCTTCATTGTTTTCCCGAGTAATTCTCTGTTGAACCTCAATGAGCCTGCGAAGCCTCTCTTTTTTTACCTCCTCGGGAATCTGAGGTTCAAGCTCAGCTGCCTTTGTTCCCTTTAAACGAGAATAAACAAAGGTAAATGCTCCCTCAAACCTTACCTCTTTTACTAAACTCAGAGTATCCTGAAAATCTTCCTCCTCTTCTCCAGGGAATCCTACAATGATGTCTGTAGTAAGGCTTATCTCAGAAACTACTCTGCGAACCTGGCTAACTAAGTCTTTATACATACTGCGTGTATACCTCCTTCCCATCCAGCCCAGAATCTTATCGGACCCGGATTGAAGAGGAAGATGAAGATGTTCACAAACCTTATCCAGATACCCCATATTTCTTATAAGCTTACTGCTCAGATCTTTTGGATGAGAAGTAGTAAACCTTATCCTTTTTAACCCCTCAATCTGATTAATTAAAGAAAGCAGATCGGCAAAATCTATCTTTTCTTTTAAATCTTTACCGTAGGAATTCACATTTTGGCCAAGGAGAGTCACCTCTTTGTATCCGCGAGAGGAGAGTCCCTCCACCTCTCTTAGAATATCTTCAGGAGTTCTACTCTTCTCTCTTCCTCGCACATAAGGAACATTACAATAGGAGCAAAAATTATTACATCCTCGCATTACAGGAACAAAAGCGCTAAATTTCCTCTTTCTTAATCTGGGCAAATCTTCGGATAATCCATTACTATTTTCCTCCAAATTTATTACCATTTTATGGTTTTCTCTAACGCTACTGATTACCTCTGGTAATCTATAAAAACTGAAAGTGCCCAGAAGAAAATCTAAAAATGGCACCCGGAGGATAATTTCTTCAGGCTCTCTTTGAGCAAGGCATCCACAGAGGCCCAGGATAAGATGAGGATTCTTCTCCTTCAATTTTCTAAGCTCTCCCAGTTTGCTGTAAACCTTATGTTTAACTTTTTCTCGCACATAGCAGCTGTTGAGTAAAATTACATCCGCCTCTTCCGGGTTATCTATTAAATGATAACCTTCTTCCTGTAATAAACCTGCCATAACCTCAGAATCATATTCATTCATCTGACAGCCATAGGTCTTTATATAGGCAGAGAGCATTTGAGTTTCTCCTTTGCTTTCTTCAAATCTTTCAGGAGTAGATGAGGAACATTCACTGTGCCCATTAAAACCTTATCCTTAGCCCTTCCATGACAATCCGAGCCGCCAGTAATAAGAAGATGATGTTTTTGAGCTATTTTTCGATAATGTTCTTCAGCTTGAGCATCATGTGCGCTGTGATAGACTTCTATTCCCTTAAGTCCTGCTTTTACAAAATCAGGTATTAAATCATCCCTTTTAGAAAGATAAGGATGAGCAAAAACAGGAATTCCCCCTATCTCCAGAATTGATTGAATAATCTCAAAAGGGGACACCTTCATTCTCTTTACATGAGCGGTCCTGCCTGGATTTAACCACTTCTCAAAAGCTTCTCCTATGGAAGAGGCATACCCTTCCTCTTTCATCAAACGAGCAATATGGAGACGACTTATCACTCCTCCCTTAGAAGCTAATCCCTTCAATTCGTTATGGTTAATGGGCATTCCCAACTCTTTAAGCCTTTCAACCAATTTTTTATTTCTTTTTGCCCGTGACTCTTGAAATACCTTTAATTGAGTTAAAAATTTTTTATCCTTCCAATCTATGTAATAACCAAGAATATGAATTTCATCATCTCCTACATCAGTACTCATTTCAATTCCTGGTATAATTTCTACTTTTAACTTTTTGCCCACTTCTAACTCCTCCTCTATTCCAGAGACACTATCGTGATCAGTAATAGAAATAGCCTTCAGTTTAAGTTCTTTAGCTTTGTAAACAATCTCCTCAGGAGTAAAAGTCCCGTCAGAATATATGCTGTGGAGATGCAAATCTATTCTTTCCAATTTTTTCTCCCGTTTTTTCATTTTACTCCAGTAGTTTAAGGTGAGAAATTTTGAAACTCTCTCCAACAAGCCCTTTTATCTGTTAAATAATACAAATAGCGAGTAAAAAGTCAAGAAGTGACTTTAAAAGCAATCTCAACTGCCTCTTTTGCTGATTGAGCAATGTAGGGCTTTCTTTCAAATCTTTTTAATAATTCCTTATTGCTTAAAATATCTGCCCAGCCACCACTATTCTTTAAAATAATAACAGGCTTACCGATATTCAAAGCAAAGGAAATCTCATTTAAGGTACCCCATCTGCCGGCTATACCGATCACTGCATCAGCACTACTTATAAAAATATAATTTCTAAAATAACCTAAATGGGTGGGGATAGCAATATCAATAAATTTATTTGCTTCTTCCTTCGAACCGGGTAAAATTCCTATGGTTAACCCTCCCCCTCTTTTCGCTCCCTTAGACGCTGCTTCCATAATTCCACCCCGGCCACCACAGATTAAAACTCCACCTTCCTTAGCAATATGATACCCTACT
>JAYEHT010000268.1:0-8436 GCA_034659655.1 Candidatus Aerophobota bacterium
CCAGAAGGATAAATTTAGAAAGCTCATCATTTTTTACTGCACCTGTAGCCTTAAGAATGCCTATGGCTATAGGAAGGTCAAAGGAGGTTCCCTCTTTTTTTATATCCGCAGGAGCTAAATTTACAGTAATTCTTTTTTGAGGAAAATTAAACTGAGAGTTCTTAATGGCAGCAGTGACTCTTTCCTTAGCTTCTCTTACCGCTGTGTCGGGTAGTCCCACAATATTAAAGTTGGGAAGACCAGGCCTTATATCAACCTCCACCTCCACAGGGTAAGCATCTATTCCCATTAAAGCGCTGGCATAAACTTTGGAGAACATCTTTTTTTCTCCTTTGAGAAATCTTTTTAAAGTTCTATCAGTCTATAAAGAGTACCAAGAGGTAATGTATTTTGGACAGGTAGTCATTTTATTTGCTCATTTAATAGTAAAGTAATTTATCCTTAAGTCAAGCTTAACTCTGGTGAACCCGGTGGTATTTTTCCCAAGAATAATTTGACAGACAAGGCTTAAGTGGTAAAATTCAAAAGAGACTAAAGGTACTGATAAAGAGTATCAAAAAATCTTACATTCATTTGCGGCTTAAAAGGATGATAGACCTTTTTATGAAGATCTTGAGGAGAAAAAAGGGGAAATAGTAAATTGAGAGGATTACCTAACGGGAATCTTCGATAAGGCGAAAAATTCTATTACATACCTTTAAAACGAAAAATAGAAAAGAATTAAAGAATTCATAGCAGAACTCAAATCTCCAAAGCAATTGGAATTCATAATTGAGGAGGAGACAGATGTCCGGAAGAATATATAATAAAGTGGGTTTTTTGACAAATTTTGCTGTATTTTTAGTTCACTTCAGAGGAAAAATACAGTATCCAAGAGGAGGTAAAATTGATCGAAGTTAAAAAGAAAAATCAGCAGGAATTTGTGGTAATGATAAAGGAGGAGGACGAAACCAGAGAATATATTGTAACTTTGGATGATGATTACTGGCAAGATCTAACTCAGGGTAATGTAACTAAAGAAAGACTGATAAAAAAGTCCTTTGAATTTTTGTTAGAGAGAGAATCTAAGGAATCTATACTTCCTAAGTTTAACCTGAGGGTTATTAACAGATATTTTCCCGAATTTGATAAAGAAATAAGAAAATAATGTTTTAATGGGCCTTAATCTATGAGATTGGGGTCAACTTATCCTTACTTATCCTGCTCGAAGACATTAGAGCTTTCGGGTACCAAATCCTCTTTAGGTGGGCCTGAAGGTTAGAATTGCGGTAAATACCCTAATATTAGGGTTTTTGAATGGGTGCTAAAACATGCTTGAAGAAAACATAAAAGCTGCCAAAAAATTTAATATAGATATTCGCTTAATTGAGAAAAGAGCGGATATTAAAAAGAATATTGAGGTTTTAGGTAATGATTTGACTTTTATAGGAGTTAGAGAATATAAAAGAACTAAGCATGTTCATAGATTGCACCCTTATCTTGGTAAATTTATTCCTCAACTGGTAGAGGTATTCCTAAAGAAATATTTTATAAAGGGAGATACAATACTTGATCCCTTTTCTGGCTCAGGAACTGCTTTAATTGAGGGAAATGTATTAGGAATGAACTCTGTTGGTATTGAGCTATCACCTTTTAATGTTTTGATTCAAAAAGTTAAAGCCAAAAAATATAATAGCCCAGAAGTTGAAGAAGAGATAAAAGATGCTTTATTACAGCTAAAAGCATTTAGTAGAAAATTACAAGGTGATAAGCAACTTACTTTCTTTGAGGGTAAAGTTACTAAATTTGAGACTGATAACGAATATTTAAAAACATGGTTTTCAGATAGAGCACTGCAAGAGATTTTATTCTATAGAAGTATAATAAAAGACTATGAGAATCAGGATATATTGAAGATCATCCTCTCAAGATCAGCCCGGTCTGCAAGACTTATTCCTCACTATGATCTGGCTCGACCTAAAAAACCGGTAAGAGGACCTTACTGGTGCATAAAACATAAAAGGGTTTGTGTACCAATTGATGAGGCGTTAAAATTTATCAACCGTTATAGTTGGGATACAATAAAGAGAATTAAGGAGTTTAATAAAATCCGAACCAACGCTTTTATCAAAGTCTACCAAGGAGATGCAAGAAATATTAAGCTGCCAACCGATTTAAAGATTGACGGAATATTCACCTCTCCTCCTTATGTTGGAGTAATAGATTACCATGAACAACACAGATACGCTTACGAACTATTTAACTTTCCAAGGAAAGATGAGTTAGAGATAGGTCCTGCTCGAAATGGTCAAAGTGTAAATGCAAAAGAGGCATATCAACAAGGAGTTAGTGAAGTTTTTAAAAACGTTTCCAGGTATTTAGTAGATGATGCTAAAATATTCGTTGTGGCAAATGACAAATTTAACTTATATCCCGAAATTAGCAGGTTATGTGGGTTCAAGTTAATAGATATTTTTCACAGACCAGTATTAATGAGGACAGAAAGAGACTCAAATAAGTATTTCGAGTCCATTTTTTACTTTAAAAAAGGGTAGCTATGAGCCTTTCTGAAAAGACAAAAAGAGAAATAGATGACTTACTCAAAACGATAGTTAAGGAAAAGTTAATAAAATATAGGCCTGAAACTGAGCACATGCCATTTCACTATAGACTTTTAGGTAAAGACAGATATGCAATGTTTTCTTTTATCCAATCAATGAATACCACCTTTGGTATATCTATCTGGGAGCAGGTTGCTGTAATTTTAGCTAAAGGAGCAGGTAACTATGCAGAAAGACAATATAAATTACTCGGGGAGATAGATAGAGATACAGAAAACTTAATTAACCAGATTCACTACAAACTCAGAAAAGGAGAGGTTGTTGCAAATAAAATACCTGAAATAAGACAGATTCGAGAGAAGATAAAAAAAGGAGGAGCGAAAGTTGATCCGGATTCAGTGGTTGATTTATTCGTAAAAATAAAGGATGAGGAGAATTATTTTGATATAACAAGTGCAAAACCCAATATGAAAGAATTTGTAGCTTTGAAATTAAAACTTTTAAGATGGACTGGCCTAAGGCTGAGCCAAGAGAAAAACGTTAAGGTTTTCACGAGTCTTGCTATCCCCTATAATCCTTATCATCCTGAGCCTTATGAGCGGTGGACGTTAAAGGGTTTATACGATTTAGAAAATAATGAGATCTTGGTCGGGAAAGAATTTTGGAACTTTATTGCCAGTGATAATATTTATGAAGAATTGTTAGATGTTTTCCAAGAAGTAGGTGAAGAATTAAGGGAAGAAATTGATAGGAAATTTGCTGAGTTTAGAAGAAAGTAATTTTATTTGTTTAGTAAAACAAATTCCTGGCGTTGATGAGGAATGAGCGTTAGGATAATTAAGTTGAGGTATTGATAATGAAAGAGTATGAATTATATGACTGGATAGGAAGGTGGCTTGTTAAAGAGAAAGGATGTCAGCAAGATAAATATTCTCTGGGTTATACTTGCGAAGTCGAAGTAGCTGATCGGGAAAAGTATCAGTTTGATTTGGGTCGTGTTGATGTCTTTGGGATAAGATACGAGATCTTAAAAGAGAATAGGGTTCAACCAGTAGCTCATTTTCATGGGCATATAGTTGAAGTGAAGTTAAAAGAAGACAATGTAAATGAAATGTTAGGTAAAGTCGTAAGGGATATTAAAAGATTACCCCCGGGTAAATTTGTAAAAACTTCATTCGGTGGCGATAGTTTATCTTTTTATGTTGCCTATCCAACAAAAGTAGTTGCTGATGATATTATTTCAATTTGTAAGGATTACGGTATCGGGATCTTAAAATTACGCATAATTGATGATTCTAGAGTATATGTAGATGAACTTCCTCAAGTTCAGCCAGAACCAAAACCATGGCAAGCTATAACCAATTCAGCACAAAAAGATATAGGATACTTTCATAATGCTTTATCAAATTGGAATTGTCTCCTCCAAGTAATCCCACAACCAACGGAATTTTACAATGGTTTATTATCTTAATTTATCTCCAGAAGATGCCATCAGGGAGTTTTTGAATAAGTGTAGGTAGGTTCGGATAAAGAGGTGTGAGCAACAATTTTGCCTATACCCCAAAAAAGGAGGTTCAGAGATGACAAGCAAGAAACTGCCTAGCATCCTATGTATTGTTATGAGTTTGGTATTTATTGCGTTGTTCTGGAACGCGGTGTATGCTCAAGAGGAAACAATAACCCAACGGCAAGCGGATCTAAAAAATACCCTTGAAACTGGGAGCCTGAAGGTTTGGCGAGACTATCTTAGAAACTACAAGCCTACACAAGAGGAGAAGGAATACAATAGCTTGCTGTCTATCACACCGGACCGGCTCGTGATAGTGCCACTGAAGCCCAATTTCGCCCTGAAGGTTCAAGAAATACTAACCGCCGCGATGAGCTCCAGGCCTGTACCCAGAGTCGGGGACGAGAATATCTTACTGGTAACTTACTCGTTCACCTATGGTGCGTCCTTGTGGTGGGGACTTTTTTTGGGCAGACCGTGTGTGCCACCAGCCGAGTTTGACCTTGACTTCAAATTGAGGATACACCTACTTAACGCTGTTGATGCTAGCCTTGCTGCTTATCCGGAACACAATTATAGTGGAAATACGTACAAACGTGATGATGGACTCAAAGAGCTTTTTAGCAAGGTCCAGGAGGCTTTATCGGATGGGACACCAGATCTGCAAGACATAATTAAAAGAGCCTGCAAAGAAATTTATCGTGTTGTTCAACTGGTCGATGGGGAGAAAGCCGACCTTGAGGAAAACCTTCGCCGTCAGATTGCCGAGGTAGGAATCCAGGATGAAAACTGGAAGTTCCGCCAACGAGCTGTCCAAGTTCTAGTTAATACTCTGAAACTAGAAGATATCGAAATATTAAGTGAGTTATTGTATGATGAGAAGATGGACGTTCGACTGGCCGTCATCTACGAACTGAGCAATAAGCTTACGGACTCTGCTATCATAGACGCCTTGGGAGCCACGCTTGTCCCCCTTTTCCGCCTAGCACTCCTGGATGAGACTTACTGTGTTCGCCGGAGTGCAGCAAAGGGCTTAGGCAAAACCAACTCACCGGAAGCGTTGAAACCGCTTTTTGTAGCACTGAGGGACGAGGATTGCTGGGTTCGTACAGCCGCAGCAGTATCATTAGGACAGCTCGGTGATCCAAAAGCGACGGAGATTCTTATCCGTTTGCTCGACGATCCAAGTTCCTTAGTAGACAGAGCGGCCGCAACATCACTTGAGAAGCTGGATTGGAAGCCACCAACTGTGCAGTTGCAGGTCAAGTACCTGCTCGCCGCCCACAAGACGGATGATCTCGTGGCTTTAGGCAAGCCGGCAATAGAGCTGCTGATCCAAGCACTAGAAAGTAGGAATACTGAACGAATCCAAATTGGTGCTGAGTCTCTCGGAAGGATCGGTGATCGAGCAGCAGTAGAACCAATCCTCTTGCTTCTTGCGCATGAGAATTCGTCAATACGAGCTGTCGCCGCCCGGGCACTGGGTGATATCAGGGATGCGCGAGCTGTGGTCCCCTTAATTGCTCTGCTAAAGGACGAATCCAAAGATGTCCGCCTTGCTGCTGTCAGAGCACTCGGTGATATCGGTGATGAACAGGCTAAAGAGCCTCTTGCCAAGCTCCTGAAAGATACCGATGAGGATGTTCGTAGGACTGCCGGAGAAGTCCTAAAGGAATTGAATTGGGAACCTGAGGATCCTGAGGCCAAAGTGCTATTCTTGTTCTTCACCGGTGACACTACCCGCGTGATTCAGATGGGCAAGATGGCGATTAAAACACTTACGGCAATGCTGGCTGACGAGTCTGAGAAAAGGCGGGTCGAGGCAATTCGCCTCTTGGGACAGCTAGGAAAGGACGCGAGTGCTGCGGTTGAATCCATCTGTAAATTTTTGCAGTCAGAAAGTAGGGAAGAACGTATTGCCGCGGTGTCCGCCCTTGCAAGCATCGGGGACGTAAGTGCAGCTGAGGCAATTCGAAACGCACTGGAGTCCCAGAAGGAGCTTGACGCGGTTTCCCTGTGGATGCGCTACGCACTGGTACGACTCATTGTTCAGAGAAACTGGCATATTAGGTTTCTGGTTAATGCACTTTCCTCTGATCTTGGAAACCTCGCCACAGAGTTGATCAGCATGATAGATCTCGAGGCTGAAGAGATCGAGCTTGTCTCTGAAACGCTATCAAGTCCCGATCCCAACACGCGCATACGGGCAACAAAGATTCTTGCACATGTAGGAGGTTCTGCAGTTGTGGACAGACTCTGGAAAGCCCTCATAGACGAAGATAATGTAGATGTTCGCAAAGCGATTCGTAAGGCGATCCGGGAGGCTAGTCTGAAGAAAAAAGAATAGATATTTCCATAATGAATGGAGAAAGAGCAAAAAGGAATCTCCACCAGAGCCCTTTAATACCTCTTGAGCCACGATAGATTGACAACCACTGAGATTTACCTTAATTTATCTCCAGGGGACGCTGTCAGGGAATTTTTAAATAAGTGGTAAGAGACTACGATTTTACTTTTAGTTCTTTTAAGCTAAAATACTAATAAATTTGCATTATGGAAAAAGAGATTTAGGTGTTTCGCAGGAGGATACTTATGATTGGGAGGGTATGATGACTATATGTATCGCAGCAATCTGTGAAAAAAATCTTAATCTAATTCTCGCTGCAGATAGTATGCTAACAAATGAGGGACTTTCAATACAATTTGAACATCCAACACGAAAACTGACACCTCTATCGGATAGTTGTGTGGCACTTACTGCTGGTGATGCTCTGGCCCATACAGAGCTTTTTAATAGGGCACAAGATGAAATTAACAAGTTAAGGACACCCTCGGTTCTTGAAGTGGTTAGCAAGATCAAAGAGTGTTACCAATGGATAAGAGAAAGGGAAATAAAGGAAAAAATTTTAAATCCGAGAGGCTTTAAGGATTTTAAAGAATTCTATAAAATACAAAGAGAATTACACCCAGATATAAGTTTAGGTATACAAAATCAAATCGATGGCTATGACTATGGTTTAAGAATATTAGTTGGAGGAATAAGTGAAGGCATTGCTCACATCTATGGAATTTCTGATCCTAGGACATCAAAATGTTTTGACGCTATAGGCTTCCACGCCATTGGCAGGGCTGCCACATGCTATAAATACCCTCATTGCTCGAGGATGTAATCAACTGATTTCCTTGAAAGAGGTACTTCTAATTGTTTATGAAGCAAAGAAAATGGCTGAAAAGGCTCCTGGAGTAGGTTCGAACATAACAGATATTTGTATAATGACTCCTCAAAAAACTATTGATTTTCCTCGAGATAAAATTGGAAATTTGCATAAAATTTATCAGAAACGGGCCGGAAGGGAACCCGATTGGGCAAGTGACTTTGACGCACTACTTAAAGAAATAGAGAATCTCAAAAAATGAAACTAATAAAAGAAAAGAAGCTAAAAGATCTCAGAACCGAAATAATTGAGGGCAAAAGGAGATACTTAATCGAAACAATGAAATTTAGACAAAGACTATTAGAACAAAAAGAAAGAATAAATAAGTCACGGAAGAAAAAGAAATTATACTAAGATTAGTTTGCTTATTAAAACATCACTTTCAAACTGTACTTAGCTATAGAAGTAAAATCAGTGTGGTGTAAGAGAATTTACGCTTTCTAACGTTTCAATTCAAATATCTACCAACCGGTAAGCTTAGAGAAATCTGATGGAATAAGCTCTACCCAGAGTCCTTTAAACTCTTTTAGGCCACGAAAGATTGACAGCCACTGAGATTTAGCTAAATTTATCAATAGGTTAGAAGTGAAACAATAGCGAAAGTTTTATAAACACTATATCTTGTGTCCATGCTGTTTTAAAAGGAGTGAAAATGGCTTATAAAGTTTTCATAAGTCACAGCACCCGAGACCGCGGATTAGTAATAGCTCTTGCAAATTTACTTACGAGATTTGGAGTGGAAGTATTTGTAGCAGAATGGTATCTTAGCCCGGGGGAGCCCCTTGGTAAAAAAGTATTTATACAGATAGAAAAGGCTGACTGTGTAGTTGTTTTATTAACAAAAAATGGAGTACGCTCAAAGTGGGTACAACAAGAGATTGGTTATGCATTAAAGACGAGCAGACCACTTATTCCTCTTGTAGAGAAAGGAACTCCATCTAGCGATTTAGGGGCTTTACAAGGAAGAGAGTATATCAAATATGATCCTTTCCAGCCTAAGGAAGCTTTAACCCAAGCCTCTACTTATGTTAAATCATTGAAATTAAGAAAAGAGGAACAAGAAAAAACCTCACTTGTTGTGGGGGCCATTCTTACTTTACTTCTTTTCCTCTTGCTTTCGGGAGGAAAAGAATGAAGATCCAGTATCTTCCATCCGAAGATGAACTCATTCTAG
>JAYEHT010000269.1:0-8411 GCA_034659655.1 Candidatus Aerophobota bacterium
CCGCAGACCTCCAGGCTAAAATCTCCGATACTTACTACACGCACCTTTGGCTTGTATCTTTCCTCAAAAAGGGCTATAGCTCCTCTCTCTCTTGCCTTATCCAATTCCATCTCCTTTACATCTACCAGAAGATTTTCTCTCACTTTCTCATTAAGCAAAAAGGAGAGCCTTTCAAGTTCTTCTTTATTTATAGATGAGAAATAGGTAAAATCGAAACGAAGCCTATCTTCATCTACTAAAGAACCGCTCTGTTTAACAGTTTCTCCTAAAATCCCTCTCAGGCTCGCCTGTAAAAGATGTGTGGTTGTATGAGCTCGACAGAGAGCTTCTCTTCTTCTCTTATCAACCTCAGCTGTTATCTCATCTCTTTCTTTAAACTCTCCTTTAAGCACTTTAATATAATGGATAATCATTCCCTCATCTATCTTTTGCGTATCCACTACTTTAGCCTGAGAGGCAGAATTAAATATTCTACCCTTATCTCCTACTTGACCTCCCCCTTCAGGATAAAAGGAAGTAGAGGCTAAAATAAGTTTTCCCTCTTCTCCTTCTTTTATCTTGTCTACCAGCTCCTCTCCTTTAATAATTCCCTCAATAGTTGTCTTTAGTTTTAGCTTTTCATACCCTTTAAATTTTACTTCCTCTATTTTATCTCTTAAAGTTGCCTTGATATTCTCGCTAACTGAAATGCTCTCATAAACTTTAATTTTTTTTCTCCCTCTTTCTCTCTGCTCAGCTAAAAATTCCTCACTTGCTCGTTTATCTATTCTCAACCCTTCTTCTTCGGCTATCTCTTCTGTGAGTTCTATGGGAAAACCGTAGGTATCATATAATTTGAATACATCCTCAGGAGGAATAAGTTTATCCCCTCTCTTCTTTGACTCCTCTATCAATTTTTCCAGTATTCCTATTCCTCGAGTTAAAGTAGTCTGAAAATTCTCCTCCTCCTCCCTAATTACTCTCGTTATTTCTTCTTTCTCTCTTTCTAAGCGAGGATAAGTCTCTTTCATCATTTCTGTTACCACAGGGACTCCTTTGTAGAGGAAAGGTTCCTCTAATCCCAGTTTTCTTCCGTATCTAAAAGCGCGTCTGAGAACTCTCCTTACTACATAACCTCTTCCTGTATTTGAAGGTAAAATCCCTTCTCCTAAAAGAAAAGTAAGAGCCCGTAGATGATCACAAATAACTCTAAAGGGTTTCTCTTCTTTTATTCTTGAAGAAGAGAAATTTTTTAACCAGTCCATAAGGGGACAGAAAAGGTCAGTGTAATAGTCATCGCCTACATTCTCCAGGATAGAAGTCACCCTTTCCAACCCCATTCCTGTGTCAATATTTTTTGAAGGAAGAGAAGAGAACCTCCCCTCCTCATCCCTATTAAACTGCATAAATACTAAATTCCAGATCTCAACCCATCGTTGACAGTCACAGCCAGGCTCACAATTTTCCCTTCCGCAACCAAATTTTTCCCCTCTATCCAAAAATATTTCTGAATCTGGACCACAGGGACCCACCTCACCTGAAAACCAGAAATTCTCCTCCTCACTCTTCCTTATTATCTTTGAAGAGGGGATACCTATCTTTTTCCATATCTCGTAAGATTCCTCATCATCCTTGAATATAGTGATCCATATTCTTTCTCCTGGAAGTTCCAACTCTTTTGTTGTAAATTCCCACCCCCATTGGCAAGCCTCTTCTTTAAAATAATCACCAAAAGAGAAGTTGCCTAACATCTCAAAAAGAGTATGATGATAAGAGGTCTCTCCTACCTTCTCCAGATCACCTGTGCGAAAACATACCTGGCAAGAGGATAACCGATTAGCCGGAGGCCTGCTTTTTCCTAAGAAAAATTTTTTAAAGGGGACCATCCCCGCAATGGTGAAAAGTAATTCTGGATCATCTATAGATAAAGGTGCGGAAGGCTGAATAAAATGACCTTTCTGCTTAAAAAAATCGAGAAATTTTCTTCTAATCTCACCACTTTCCATTTTCACTTCCCCTTTATTATTCACACATTACACATCCCGGGTCACTATTTTAAATCCAACGCTTTCTTCAAAGCAGCTATGGCTACCTCCAACTGTTTCTCGTTCGGCTCTTTTGTAGTTATCTTTTGAAGCCATAATCCGGGGGCGACTAAAACATTAGCGATTCTGCTCCCCCGCTTTTTTCCAGATAGTTTTATCAGCTCATAAGATATACCCGCAATCAGAGGGATGAATAAAAACCTTACCAATCTGTCAGTTAAAGTATGGGGTCTACCAAGAAGCATAAAAATGAGAATACTTACTATCATCACAATTAAGAGAAAACTTGTTCCACATCGAGGATGAAGAGTAGAATACTTTTTTGCATTTGTAGGTAGTAAATTCTCTCCTGCTTCAAAAGTATGAATACTTTTATGTTCTGCTCCATGATATTCGAATATCCTCCCCATTTCTCTCCAGAGTGTAATTACCCGGATATAGATTAAAAAAATAGCTATCCTTATTATCCCATCCACAAGATTAAATAAGAATCCTCCTTTAATGTTTAAAAAACTGGTTACCATTAAAGGAAGATAAAAAAATAGAAAAAAAGCTAAGATAAAAGCGAAGGTAACTGTACCTATTAACCATACACTGGTAAATATCCCTTTTTTCCCTTTTTTCCCTTTTTTCTCTCTGGAAGGAGAGGCTCCTTCCATGGCTTCTTCTGCAGAGAAAGTCAGGGCTTTTATTCCGATATACAATGTCTCCCCTAAGGCTACAACCCCCCTGACAATAGGAAGATTAAGCAACTTGAACCTCCTGCTAAGAGAAATATAGCGATCTTTCTTAACCGCTATTTCTCCATTGCTTTTTCTGATAGCAACGGTAACATATTCTGGAGAGCGCATCATTACTCCCTCTATAACAGCCTGTCCTCCAACATCTACAGTTTTTTGTCCCATTTTACATTGTCCTTAAAGGGTCTATATCTACGGTTGTCTTAATTCCCTTAAAATGAGCAAATAAGGGTTTTAATTCTTTCTCCAAAATTTTTCTCATCCGGGATAAGCTCTCATCTCTTAAAATTAAATGATAACGATATTTTCCTTTAATTTTACTAAAAGGGCAAGGTGAAGGACCTAAAAACCCTATCATCTCTTTCTCTAATTTTTCCTCAATTGTCTTCCCCACCTCCTCTATCCTGCTTTTTACCTTTCCCTCCAGTGAAATCCTTATCCAGTGCAGATAAGGCGGATAGCCTAATTCTTTTCTTATTCTCTCTTCCTCATTATAAAAATTTTCTTCTTTTCTTTCTTTAAATGCTCTTAAAGCATAATGGGAAGGATTATAAGTTTGGATGATAATTTTTCCTTCCTTCTTAATATAGCTTTTAATTCTGGTAAGAAGCTGGAAGAGATACTCACCTGCTCTGAAATCGGGTAAATTTAATAAAGTGTCAGCAAGGATAATTCCTACTAAGTCTATTCTTTTTAAAATCTCCTCTTTAATCGCCAACTGTGTTCCCACCAGTATATCAATCTTCTCATCTTCAAGGTTCTGTAATAATTTTCTATAAGCCGGGGAAGAATTAATGATATCTGTATCCACTCGTTGTATCCGAGCTGTTTGAAATCTTTTTATCACCTCTTTTTCTATCCGCTGTGTTCCTGCTCCTATCCTCTGGAGTTCTCTTCCTTTGCAAAAAGGACATCTCTGAGGAACTCTCATTCGGTAATTGCAATAGTGACAGATTAAATCATTCTTCAAGTGAAAACTAAGACCTATATTGCAGTTAGGGCACCTAATAACTTCTCCACACTCTCTACAAAGAACAAAGTTAGCAAAACCTCGCTTATTTAGAAAAAGGAGTACACCTCTATTTTTATTTAAATTCTCTTTAACTCTTTTTTCCAGAAGGGAGGAGAAAACTTTAGTCCCCTCCCCACGTAGGTCCACCATTTCTACTGAAGGAAAGTGCCTGCCATTTTTAGAAAGCTCAATTAATTTATAATCCCCTTTTTTCACCTTATACCAGGATTCCAGAGAGGGACTTTGAGTAGTTAAGATTACCGGGAATTTTTCTATCTCTCCCCGTTTCATAGCTACCTCTCGAGCATGGTAACGAGGAGTTTCTATCTGCTTATAAGAGGTGTTTTCTTCCTCTTCAATGATAATTAAACCTATCCGAGGGAAGGGGGCAAATACAATAGAACGTGTTCCTATAGCTAAATTTACCTCCTCCTCCCCCATTCTCAACCACTGATTATACTTCTCTTTATTAGAAAGTCTGCTGTGGAAAACAGCTATCTCCCGTGGATAATAATACTGAATCACCTTCTTAAAAAAAGGTATATAGCTAATTTCAGGAACAATGAGAATAATATCCTTTCCTTCTTTCAGTATCCTTTCTATTAATAAAAGGTAAAAAGATAACTTCTGCTTATTATCCTTTGGCCTAAATAAAAAGCTTCCTTCTTCTCCTATCAGGGAAATAGCTTCATTATATTGAGTTTTAGTAAAAGAGATAAAAGAATTATTCTCCTCCCCTTTCTCTTTTTTATCAATCTTTAAGCCGCATTGAACAGGAAGCATAAAATGGAGAGTCTGTCCTAAAGAGCAGGAATAATACTCACTTATCCATTCTCCTAATTGAAGAAGGTTAGTATCTAAAGGGGGAGAATCATCTATTTTAATTATCTCTTTTAATCTCTTCCTTAATTTCCCCCTTTTTACCTCTTCTATTACAAAACCGGTTAAGTTTTTCCTTTTAAAAGGAACAGTTACTCTTTTTCCTATCTTAATCTTATCTGTAAGTTCGGGGGGAACTTTGTAGTAAAAAAACTGATTTAAGGGGAGATTTAAAGCTACCTTAATATACTTCACTCCTCTACCTTCAAATGCAGTTCTTTAAGCTGCTCTTCATCTACAGAACAGGGAGCCTGGGTTAAAAGACAAACCGCTTTTTGAGTTTTAGGAAAAGGAATAACCTCTCTTATAGATTTCTCTCCAGTCAATCTAGCTGTTATGCGGTCCAGACCCAAAGCAATTCCTCCATGGGGAGGAGCTCCAAAAGAGAGAGCCTCAAGGAGAAAACCAAATTTTTCTCTTGCCTGAATAGGGCCTATTCCTAAAATTTCAAGAACTCTTTCCTGGATCCCTCTTCTGTAAATTCTTATGCTTCCCCCCCCAACTTCTTGTCCATCCATAACAAGATCGTAAGAGCGGGCCTTTACCTTTTGAGGGCTTTTTTCCAATAATGGCAGATCTTGTTCTCTGGGTGAGGTGAAAGGATGATGAGAGGGAACTAACTTTCCCTCTTTATCGCATTCAAATAAAGGAAAATTCACAATCCACGCTAATTTGTGAGTTTCTTCAGGGATAAGATGAAACTTTTTTGCTAAATAGAGGCGTAGATGGGATAAGGCTTCAGCTACTACTCTTCTTCCATCAGCTACGAAAAAGAGAGCATCTCCTTGCTTACCCCCCATATATTCTATTATTTTTAAAAGCTCAGATTTGCTAAAGAACCTATTTAAGGGAGACCTTACTTTCTCTTTTGATCTGAAGATAATCCAGCTCAGTCCTTTAGCTCCATAGGAGGATATCTCCGCGGTTAATTTCTCTATATCATTTCGGGAAAGAGAATTTCCTTTGGGAACTCTCAGCCCTTTAACTTCTCCTCCTTCCTCTAAGACTTTACGAAACACCTCAAATTTACAGGAGTTAACCAGAGCTGATACATTCTTTAACTCCAATCCAAATCTAATGTCGGGTTTATCAGTGCCATATCGACTCATTGCTTCTTCATAGGTAAAACGGGGGAAGGGAATTTCAAGAGGAGCTCCTAAAACCTGGTTAAATATAGAGGCAAACATCTCCTCAATAAGGTTATATATATCCTCTTCTCCTACAAAAGAGAGCTCTATATCTATTTGAGTGTGCTCCGGTTGTCTGTCCGCTCTCAAATCTTCGTCTCGAAAACACTTAACTATCTGGAAATATTTGTCAAAACCGGCTACCATAAGAAGCTGTTTAAACAACTGAGGAGATTGAGGAAGAGCATAAAATTCCCCTGGATTTAGCCTTGAGGGAACCAGATAATCTCTTGCCCCTTCAGGGGTGCTTCGGGTAAGGAAAGGAGTCTCTATCTCTGTAAATCCTTTCTCATCGAGAAAATCCCGCACCTGTTTGCTTATCTTATATCTTAGATAGATATTTTTTTGCATAACCGGTCTTCGCAGATCCAAATATCTATATCTTAATCTTACCTCTTCATTTGTCTCTATCTTATTCTCTATAGGAAAAGGGAGAGATTTAGAGATATTTAATACTTCTAACCCTTCTCCTATTACTTCTATTTTACCTGTTTTCAGTTTTGGATTTATTAAATCCTTCTCTCGTATTTTTACCTTTCCCTCTGCAGCAATTACCCATCCTTCTCTTGCAGAACGGGCCTGAGTATGACTCTCTTTATCTATTTCTGGATTAAATATTAGTTGAATAATCCCCGTTTTATCTTCCAGATCAATAAAAATTAATCCTCCATGGTCGCGTATTTTTTTTATCCAACCAGCCAGAACAACCTCTTTATCTGCATCTTTTTCACTTAAAAGAGCACACATAGAGGTTCGCTTTAGTCTCAATCTTTACTCCTTCCTCTCTGTCTTTTCTCTCTAATCTTGTCTTTTTCCTTGTTTTCTCTCTTTTCTTTTCCCCTTTAATCCTCTAATCCTCTAATCCTGTTCTTTTAGTCCTGCTTTTTCTGGTTTCTCTGGTTTTCCTGGTTTTCCCTTTAATCCTCTAATCCTCTAATCCTGCTTTCTCTGTAAGCTGAAAATTTAGATTCTGGCTAAATTCCTCCAATTTTTTCCACTCTATCTCCCTCTGTTTGCCCGATTTCATATCCTTTAGCATTAATCTTTCTTTATCAACCTCTTCTTCACCTATAATTATTGTCCAACGAACCTCTTTCCTGTTAGCCAATCTTAACTGAGAAGAGAGGCTATTCCCCGAGAAACTCATACAGGTCTTTATACCTTTAGAGCGAAGCAGATTAGCTAAATAATAGCCTATTTTCTGACTCTCCTCACCTAAGGTAATTACATAAACGCCGGGAGAATCTTTAGGAAAAAATTTCATCCCCTCCCCTTCAAGAGCAACTAATAATCTCTCTACCCCTATAGAAAAGCCTATCCCAGGGATAGAGGGACCTCCCAGCTCTTCCACTAACTCATCATACCTTCCTCCCCCACAAATGGTATCTTGAGCTCCTAAGGAGGGAATAGTGAACTCAAATGTAGTTCGTGTATAATAATCGAGGCCCCTTACCAGATAGGGGTTAAGATTAAACTCTATCCCCGTATCCTTTAAGCCCATCTTCACTTTTTCAAAATGAATCTGGCA
Source organism: Candidatus Aerophobota bacterium (assembly GCA_034659655.1). Taxonomy (GTDB): domain Bacteria; phylum Aerophobota; class Aerophobia; order Aerophobales; family JAGGXI01; genus JAGGXI01. The sequence goes on from JAYEHT010000269.1 coordinate 7,371, forward strand.
ATTTTCACATAAGTGGTCTCTTAACAGAGGCGCCCTTTCTATTACCTTTTGGCAACTCTCTTCCTTACAGTCTAAAATACGTAAAACATTATGTTTATACCGTTTTTGACAAACAGGACAAAGAGAATCTAAGTTTCTTTTAAAATATTCTTTTAGTCTCTTTTCATACTCAGGTCTACATTTTTTACACCCGATACTGTTAAGCTGAACCTTGAAATTGGCCAGTCCTAATCTTTTTAAAAATTGAGATGCCATCTCTATAATTTCTACATCCAATTGAGGAGCTGCTTCTCCTAAAACCTCTACTCCTATCTGTCGAAACTCCCGAAGTCTGCCTGCCTGTGGTCTTTCATATCTAAACATAGGCCCGATATAATAGACTCTCCAGTCTTCAGATTTCTCATACAGTCTATGTTGAATGTAAGCTCTGGCAACAGAAGCCGTAGCTTCTGGACGAAGAGATAAACTTCGTCCCTTTTTATCCTTAAAAATATACATCTGTTTGCCAACATCTGTCTCTTTGCCCACGCTCCGCAGGAAAAGCTCTGTTTTTTCAAAACTAGGAACTCTTATCTCTTCATATCCATACAAATGAAAGAGAGAAGAGGCTTCCTTTTCCATCCATTGATATTTTGGACTCTGATGGGGAAGTATATCCTCCACCCCTCGAGGTGTACGAATCATCATCTCATCGCTTCCGATATTTATACACTGCTTCTAAATGTTTTTTATAAGTTTTGTTAAATTTATGAGAACCATCACCTTTAGCTACAAAATAGAGATAATCCACATCTGCAGGATATAATGCAGCATAAATGCTATCTTTCCCGGGATTACAGATAGGACCGGGAGGAAGACCATTATAAAGATAAGTATTGTAAAAAGAAGGGGTTCGCAGTTCCCTCCGAGTCAACCTTATCCGAAAACTACCTAAGGCATACTTTATTGTAGGGTCTGCTCGAAGTCTCATCCCCTTTTTCAGACGATTATAAAATACAGCGGCAATAACAGGTTTTTCTGAAGAGAGTTGGGCTTCCTTTT
>JAYEHT010000270.1:0-1638 GCA_034659655.1 Candidatus Aerophobota bacterium
TTAGTTTCTGAAGAATGGTTTTTATATCTTCATTTTCATCTGCAGTTTTTAATCTTCCGTTTCTTGATGCCATTCGGATAAATTTTCTGACAGTTTCAGGGTCAATTTCATCTAAACTATAATTTCCAGTAAGCCCGTCCCAGTTTGTACCTTTTAATATTTCGTTTATATTCATAGCTTTAATCCCATCTTTCTTAAAATCTCTTTTAGTTTCTTATGATTTTCAGTGACCTTTTTGGTTCCAGTAAAAGTCACGATAAAGAAATTATCAAGTTCAAATTTTGTTACTTTTTAATTGTTTTGGTTAATTAAGTTTACAACTACTTTGGTCATGGTATCTTTTTCTTCTGCTCTGCTTTCGGCAATTAATAAGGTCAAAGCCACCAGGGCATTATCGGCAATACGCTTACTGCCGTCTTCATTATATAAAATACCATTTTCATATAAAAACCAGAGGAAGAGGGATGCGGCAATCCGTTTATTTCCATCTATAAAAGAATGATTCTTCACTATAAAGTATAAGAGGTGAGCGGCTTTTTCTTCGATGCTGGGATAGAGGTCCTTTCCGTCAAAACTCTGATATATTGCTCCGATGGAGCCGGAGAAAGATTGGTCTTTTTCCAGGCCGAATAAAGTTGATGGGTAATGAGCTTTCAGTCGGTCTAATTCCTGGCGGGCTCTTTGGTAGCTAATTCTAAATTTCTCCCGGGTGGTAACTTTTTTTATTTTTAATTTTTGGAAATCATATTCATCAAGTAAATGCAGGGCTTTTTGATAATCAAGAATCACTTTCAATAATCCCGTTGCTCCGGTTGAATCCAAGGCTTTATTCTGCAGGAGTCTTTCCATAATTCTTGAGGTTTTTTGGAATTCTTTTAATTTTGCCCGGTCTTCGCGCATTCTTTTTTCATTTATGGTGTACCCTTTAATAAGATGATCTTTTAAGACATTAGTTGCCCAGATACGGAATTGGGTACCGCGCTTGGAATTAACCCGGTAGCCGACGGAGATGATCAGGTCAAGATTGTAAATTAACATCTGTCTTTTCTTTCCATCTTGTGCAACCTGTGCAATTTTTGCACAGGTTGATTTTTTATCCAATTCATTTGTATTGTAAACATTATTAATATGTCTTACTATGACCGAACGATCTCTTTTGAATAATCTCGCTAATTGATGTGCATCAAGCCAAACGGTATCTTTTTTTAGATTAACTTCAAAAGTTTCTTTCCCTTCCGGGGTGGTATAAATTACTATTTCATTTTTTTCTGGCATTAGTGTTTCCTTTCTGAGGAGTGTTTTTATAATTATATCATAGTGGTTTGACTACTGTATGGCAACAACTATGAAAATAATTTGAAAAAAAATGAAAAAAGTTTGATTTTTTTATTTTTTTTAAAAAAATTGTAATTTATGTTTTAATTTCATTTATAATTTTTATTACTTTTTTAAAAAATATTTCAAAATCAGCTATTACTTTTAATTGATGTTTTAAAGATGCATCCCAGGCTTTTGAGAAATCATCTTTTCTTTTATCTCTTGGGAACGAATCATTCAAGCTCTCCTAATACTTTTTCGTCAAGATTTATAGTTAGTCTCCACTTAGCGCTTTTCGGCCCTTTTTCCGGCATGGTTGGA
>JAYEHT010000271.1:0-1637 GCA_034659655.1 Candidatus Aerophobota bacterium
GGGATTAAATATAGAGAATGAGTTTGCAGAAGAGGCTTTAAAATCTGCCAATCCTGCTCGTCTTGCTGGAAGATGTGCAGTATTTGCCAAGACGGATATGATTCATCTCCAACAAAAGGCTACCCCTAACCCGGATATAACTATGGGGTTATGCGAAGCTTTAGCCAGAAGCTATAAGAGTAGTATTGCTCGAGGAAAAGATTTTATCCCTCCTATATCATTCCAGGGAGGAGTAGCCGCCAATAAGGCAATGGTTGCTGCCTTTAAAAAGGTCTTAAAGAAAGATGAGGTAATTGTTCCTGAGCATTATTACTCTATGGGAGCTCTGGGTGCGGCTCTCTCTTTAAGTGAAAGTGATGAGAAAAAAAGATTTGATTTATCAAACTTAGAGAAAGAATTTTCTTTGAGGAAAGAGAGCGAGGTTTTACCCAAACTCTCTCTGGATTATCAGGAAAAAAATTCTCACTTCCGTGAAAAGAGGTATAAGTTTAATGGGGATGGGGAGTTGATAGATGCTTACATAGGTATAGATATAGGCTCGGTAAGCACCAATGTGGCAGTAATTGATGAACAGAAACACCTTTTAGCTAAAAGTTATCTTCCCACTGCAGGAAAGCCTATTGATGCAGTACAAAAGGGATTAAGAGAAGTTAGAGATGTTGTAGGAGGAAAGGTTAAAATCAAGGGAGCAGGAACTACCGGCTCCGGCAGATATATGATTGGAGCCTTTGTGGGAGCAGATGTAATTAAGAACGAGATTACAGCTCAAGCTGAAGGAGCTCTAAATGTTGACCCGAATGTAGATACGATATTTGAGGTCGGCGGTCAGGACTCAAAATATATTAGTTTAGATAATAGTGTAATAGTTGATTTCACGATGAATAAAGCCTGTGCTGCAGGGACAGGTTCTTTTCTTGAGGAACAGGCTGAAGGATTAAAGATAAATATTAAAAAGGAGTTTGAAAGAACAGCTTTCTCCAGTGGTAGTCCGGCTAATTTAGGTGATAGATGCACTGTATTTATGGAATCCTCTTTATTTGAGCATCTTCAAAGGGGAGTCCCTGTGCCCGATTTAGTAGCAGGTTTAGCTTACTCTATAGCTTATAATTATTTAAATAAGGTAATAGAAAAGAGAAGGATTGGAGAGAATATCTTCTTTCAAGGTGGCACAGCCTGCAATAAATCTGTAGTAGCTGCTTTTGAGAAGATTCTAAAGAAGAAGATAACCGTACCTCCTCATAATGAGGTTCTGGGAGCGATTGGAGCAGCTATTGTGGCTATGGAAGAGAAGATTGAAGAAAGCAGATTTAAAGGATTTGGCTTAAGTGATATGAATTATAAGATGGAATCTTTCGAGTGTCAGGATTGCCCCAACCATTGCAAAGTTAATCAGGTCTGGATTAAAGGGGAGGAGAAACCTTTAACTTATGGCGATAGATGTGGTAAATATAGTGAGAAGGAGAAAAGAACCGAAGTGAAAGGCATACCAAATTTATTTAAAGAAAGAGATAAATTATTATTTCATAGAAGAAAGAAAAAGGAGAAGGGTAGGAAAATGGGTATACCTCGCGCTCTTTATAATTTTGAGCTTTTTCCTTTGTGGGAAAATTTCTTTACAGAATTAGGCTATGAAGTTG
>JAYEHT010000272.1:0-1625 GCA_034659655.1 Candidatus Aerophobota bacterium
AACTATAAGCCGCCTTTTTTAACTGCTTAATATCAAAATTTTCCCCCAACCATTCTTTAAGTTCTCCCCATCTTAATTTTCCTTTCCTCTTTCTTTTACCAACAAAAATTACAAGGAGAAGATATAGCCTGATCTCTTCAGGAGATAGTTCTTCCCATAAATCTGAGTCTGTTAACTTTGTTAACAGCCGCCGTTTATTCATCTCTGGAAACCTTTACCCCCTTAAATAATAAACATCTAAAAGGGTTGATTTTATTATAGGATAGATAATAATTATTGTCAACAAAATAAAAGGATAAATAGTCTTCAATTGACATAGTAGTAATAATTTGTATAATGCTCTCCGTATTAAATCTCTAATTTTCAAAGGAAAGTAGAATGGACATAGGAGAAAGAATAAAAGGACTGAGGAAAAAATTGGGACTTACTCAAAAGGCGTTTGCTCAGCACATTGGTAAGGTTGATTATACCTATATAGGAAAAATAGAAAGAGGGGAACAATACCCTTCCCTTAAGATGTTGAAAAAAATAGGGGAAGCTTTTTCTGTTCCTCTCGGTTATTTTTTTGAGAATAGCTCTTTTTTAAGCTCGATGGAACTTTTGCCCGGGGAGGTAAGAAAACTGCTTAAAGATAGAAAAAGACAGAACCTGGTAAAGATAAGTCAGAAATTGACCGAGCAAGACCTCAGTTTAATTATGCAGATAACTAATATTCTCATTCAGAAAAAACCTCTAAAAAGATTTCAAGTAGCAGAGAAGAAAGCTAAATATGAAAGTCTAACAGATAAAAGGGTTCTTATTGAGAAGATAGAGAAGACTCTTACCTTCCCGCCTTCTTCGCTCTCTCTCAGGGAAGACTGGCTAAGGGAAGCTCTAAAGATTGCTTTGCAAGCTCTTAAAAGAGGATTAGAGGATTAAAAGGGTAAGACAAAATTAATGTTAAATGTTGAGGCCCGACCCCTTTTACACTACCTCATCACCATTACACCCGGCTGAAATCCTATAACTAAAGCCAAAGTCCTAACTTTTAACTTGAACCATAATCATTCAGCCGGATCATTGGTCCTACCTGTTATCTTTGTTTTGCTACATTAACTGCCTGAGGACCTCGTTCGCTCTCCTGTACCTCAAAGGAGACTTGATCGCCTTCCTGGAGACTCTTGAATCCACTCCCACTAATGCTAGAGAAATGTACAAAGACATCTTTCCCGTTTGCTCGTGAGATAAACCCATAACCTTTGCGATCATTGAACCACTTGACTGTTCCTTCTTCTGACATATATATCACCTCCTTCCAGCAATTTATTAGTTAATTGCAGCGGATTATAACACTTCCCTCAATAATACAAAAGAAAATTTCGGGGCTCTTCCAGCAGAGTTTTAATTTCTTAGTCTGGTATTTTTTCATAAAAATTATCTTGTATATGTTTTGAGGTATTCATGGGAGATTATTTTCTCTGTCGGGGCAAACTTTTGTTTGCCGATAGAGGGGGTAACTGTAGGAGGGAACCGCGTCAAGCACAGAGATAACTACTCTCACAAAAGAAATACACTAAAATCTATATACATTTATATAATCAAACTATATTCTATCATATTTTTCGATTATGTCAATCCTTACCGCC
>JAYEHT010000273.1:0-1624 GCA_034659655.1 Candidatus Aerophobota bacterium
TTTATTTTGCCTTTATAATCTGCTGGATTATCGATAAGAGCTGTTTTAATTTCTATATGAATAAAAGCATCTTGGAGTTCAAACATCAAGTCAGAACCGATGGGAGAAGAATTAGGAAAGTGCAGAATTGAAGCAAAGAAATGATGAAAAATTCTCTCTGCTCCGGCATCTAAATCAGATGCTCTATATCCACTTCTTGCTGTTTGTATAAAATTTTGATACCAGTCATTCAGTATCTTTATTCTTGAGTTCAATCCTTCAATTAAGGGGGTTAAATCCTGCTTTAGATGAAGCAAAATTAAATCAAAATATTGCCTTTCTTTTTTCTCGATACTGAAATCATTTAACATAAATTACCTCCTTTATATTTTTACATCTTCTTTTAATAATATTTAAATATTTTGGGATAAGCTCAATTAGTATCGCATCTTTTCCTAAATTCTGAGTAACCTTACCCGTTGTTCCGGACCCAGCAAAAGGATCTAATACAACACCACCTTGAGGAGAGCCTGCTTCAATGCATTTTTTCACAAGCTCCTCAGGAAAAGTGGCAAAATGAGCTTCAGGAAGTGGTTGTAGTTTTATACTCCATACATCTCCAGGGTTTTTACCCTTAGGATGAGCCTTTACGGTTTGAAGAACTAAATGAGTTTCAGTAACCCATCTATCATATATATTATCAAATTTAAGTATTTCTTTCAATTTGAACCAATCATCGGGCAAGGGAATAGACCCTCCCTTCCCCCAACTACCTGTATCCTTTCTAAACCAATGCCCTGCTGTATCTCTATGCCCCAATAACTTGTCAATCTCTTTTGTGGCGATACCTCTCTTTTCTCTCCAGAATCTAAGATACTCAGCAATTATCGGCTGAAAAATTTTATATCTTCGCTGGAATACCAGATATTCCCCGAAAAGGGATTTCCTTGCTCCTGGAGAAGCACCTCTATTCTCAGGGCTTAATTTAAACTTACCCTTATAAGATTGCTTTGAAACAGTAAGAGGAAACAGAGATAACGGCTTTAATTCCATTTTACCATTAAAATCTGGCGTTGGAGGTAGCATTGGTTTTGGAAACCCTTTACAATTTGTATGCTTATTTACATCTACCTCCTGTCTAATAGTTTTTTTGCAATCCTCACAGATCAAATCAACCGGTATCTGAGATTCCTTGTTAAAATCATTTACAATCTCAATAGTATTCTTTCCATTTTCCCAGTCTACCTGAACCAATATATTACCCTGGAAGTTTTTAAAAACCTTGGAAACATTTCCTTTAAGCTTTCTGTATTTTAATAAAGAGTTCTCTACTCCAAGGCCTATCATTTCTTCTGGTTTTTTATCACTTGTGAAATTATTGACCGGCAATCTTAGCTTATCAATTGATAAATAATATTTATACTTACTCTCTTTCTTTACGAATAAAAATACTGGCTCATAAACATTTGAAAATCTGTTATCTAAGGAAGAAGGCATTACATTGGGTTTTTGCCAAATAATTTTGTTTAGGAGTGACCAACCATTTTTTTGAAGTTCACAGGCTAATAATTCGGGTATTAGGAGTAACTCTTTATTTTGATATTTATATCCTACATTTAAGAAAAAAGTTCCTGTGGGTTTCAAT
>JAYEHT010000274.1:0-1619 GCA_034659655.1 Candidatus Aerophobota bacterium
TGATATTGGAATTATGGCTCAAGATCCTGAGAAATCAAGAATAAGAGGGAAGATAGGGTATTTCCTCGCTCCTGGATCCTATGAGTATTGGAATATAAGAACTAAAAAGTGGGATAAATTCACCAGGCCAGCTAAAGCACCCTACATAGGTTGGAGCGGATGGTGTGTTTCTATAACAGATACCTGTAAAAATCCAGAAGCAGCATTTAGTTTTGCTGATTTTTTAGATACCAAAGAACATGCTCTGGAAGGGGTAACTACACCAGGTACAGCCAGAAACCCTTATCGGTATAGTCAGGTGGAAAATCCTCAAGCCTGGAAAGATTCTCCTATTAATTTCGTAAACCCCGAGGAGTATCTCAAAGTAAACAAGATGGGTTACACGCATCCCAATGCTCAGCTGGATCTTAGGATACCTAAAGCAGGACGATATTTTGAGGCTCTCGCCCGCTACCTTGCTGAAGCAATTGCTGGTACTCTAACTCCTCAACAAGCTTTAGATGCCGGGGCTAAGGAGTGGGATCAAATTACTGAGGAGATAGGACGCGACCAACAAAGAAGATTTTATCGGGCTACTTACGGTCTACCGCCCTTAGAGTAAATGAAACCATCACCAGAGGGGGCATCCCCCCCCCTCTGGTATTGGAGGAATAATGTCAAGGACAGCGAAAGAGCGAACCAAACATATTTTAATTGCTCCAACGTTAGCCTTTTTTATAGGATTGACACTTTTTCCACTTATTTTTACTATAGTTGTGAGTCTATCTCACTTGCCTTTAGGAGGAAAGTTTCAATTCAGGGGGTTAGAGAACTATAGCCGGTTAATAACTGATCGAACTTTCCTAATCGCTTTAAAAAATACTTTAATAATTACAGTAATAGCTGTAATAATAGAATATCTGTTGGGTTTGGGTCTTGCTTTACTTGTGGGAAGAGAAATACGGGGAGGTAGAGTTATAAGATTGCTGATTTTATTACCTATGATGATGCCTCCTGTAGCAGTAGGGTTTATGTGGAAACTATTGTATCATCAAACATTGGGTCCTATTAACCATATACTTAAACTAATGAGCTTACCCACTTTTCCCTGGACTACTCAGCCAGGATGGGCCCTATTTTCCATCATATTAGTAGATGTATGGCAATGGATCTCATTCATATTCATAATTCTATTGGCTGCCATAGTTTCCTTACCTCGAGAACCTTTTGAGTCAGCAAAGGTAGATGGAGCTACTTCCTGGCAAATATTTCGAGATATGACTTTTCCTCTTATTCTCCCTGCTTCCATTGGAGCTATACTACTTCGCTCTATTGAATTATTTAAATTATCATAAGAAAATGAAGAATTCCAAAAGATGTAGACAAGTGAAGAAATTCAAAAAATTCAAAATGAATTTCAAAAATAGTTAAATTCACATTCCAAGATCTCATCAACTGAAATTCCTCCAATTATAAAAAGTTAATTAAATGACGCCGAAATGTTTTCAATAGAAATAGGAGATGTTATTAATTCGGGGAGTCAAAAAGTAGAGAGCAATCTATAATAGCTCTGTGAATTTTGCAATAAAGAAGTAATAATAGGGGCAGATATTACACTTAGATGCAATCACACTGTTCAT
>JAYEHT010000275.1:0-1615 GCA_034659655.1 Candidatus Aerophobota bacterium
GCTCCGCATGGACCCCGTGAGTTCTACCCATCATTAAGGTATCCTTATGTTCTTTAGCTTTCTCTTTTAAAACCTCCATTAATTCTTTCAGGTTTTTGATGATTATCCGGGTAGCGGATACCATCTGGATGGCTAAACCTGTGTCTAAAATATCAGAAGAGGTAAGCCCCAGATGAATATATCGTGAATAGGGACCTGTATATTCAGCTACATTAGTAAGAAAAGCTATCAGGTCATGTTTTACATCTTTTTCAATCTCCTTTATTCGCTTAATATTAAATTTTGCCCTTTTTTTAATCTCCTGCAAAGCAGATTCTGGTATTTTGCCCAATTTTACCCAGGCTTCGCAGACAAGTATCTCTATTTTAAGCCAGGTAGCTAATTTCTCCTCTTCTTTCCAGATTTTTCCCATTTCAGGAAGGGTATATCGAGAAATCATTTTTTTCTCCTCTTTTCGGTTTTTTGTTTCCTCTAATCCTGTAATCCTGGTTTTTTAATTCTTATGAAAGCAGTTTTACTAGTATAGCCTTTTGAAGATGAAGGCGATTTTCTGCCTGCTCAAAGACAATGCTATTTTCCCCATCCATAACTTCGTCCACAATTTCTTCTCCTCTGTGAGCAGGAAGACAATGCATAACCAAAACCTTTTCTTTTGCTTTTTTCAATAAGTTCAAATTTACCTGATAGGGTAGAAAGACCTCTTTTCTAACTTTTTCTTCCTTCTCTTCTCCCATACTTGTCCAGACATCAGTATAGATAACATCCGCTTCTTTCACGGCTTTTAGAGGATTATTAATAAAACTTATCTTTTCTGTATTAATTTTTTTCGCCTTCTCAACTATCTCTTTATTTGGCTCGTATCCTTTAGGGGTAGAAACAATAATATTTACTCCCAATTTTACTGCTCCCAGAATAAGAGAATGACAGACATTATTTCCATCACCTACATAACATAGAGTTATTCTGCTCAGGTTATTCTGCCCTCGCCAGAGAGTGTAATAGTCAGATAGAGCCTGACAGGGATGAAAAAGGTCGGTTAATCCATTAATTACTGGAATGCTGGCCGCTTTAGCTAACTTTACTACCTCATCCTGGTCAAAGGTTCTAATCATAATACCGTCAAGGTATCTTGAGAGCACTTTAGCCGTATCCTCTATAGTTTCTCCTCTCTTTAACTGCATACTCTCGGATGAGAGGAATACGGGATGTCCACCCAATTGATACATTCCTACCTCAAAGGATAAACGGGTGCGGGTGGAGGGTTTTTGGAAGATCATCCCTAAACTCTTTCCTTTAAGAGGATGGTAAACACTGTTTTTCCTCTCTTCATCCCTTATCTCTTCTGCCTTATCAAAGAAATTAAGAATATCATCTCTGCTTATATCCAGTATTGAGAGCAGGTCTTTTTTCATTCTTCACCTCTTATCTTCTCTTTTAATAATTTGTTTACTATCCGGGGATTGGCTTTCCCTTTCGTTTTTTTCATTGTTTCTCCCACTAAAAAGCCGAGTGCCTTTTTCTTTCCTCCTTTTTGTCTCTTCTCCATGAATGAGTTTGCCGGCATCTTCTTCTAAATGGACTCTCTCAATCCCTACTCTTTTATCTTTACCCTGCA
>JAYEHT010000276.1:0-8213 GCA_034659655.1 Candidatus Aerophobota bacterium
GAAGGATTCCCGAGGGAAGTTTTATTTATAATATTGAGTTAAATAAGGGTGGAGGAGGGCAGTTAGCCCGTTCTGCAGGAACATTCGCGCAGATTTTAACAAATGAAGGAGAATATGCACAAATTAAACTTCCCTCTGGAGGGGTTCGTTTAATTTCTGGAGAGTGTAAGGCTACCTTAGGTAGAGTAAGTAATACAGACCATGAGAATGTGATGATAGGTAAAGCTGGAAGATCAAGGTGGTTAGGACGGCGTTCAAAAGTTAGAGGATCGGCTATGAATCCTATAGACCATCCTCATGGAGGAGGAGAGGGGCGTAGTGGACCCGGGGGACATCCAGTGACTCCATGGGGAGTTCCTACTAAAGGTAAAATAACAAGAAGGAAGGGTAAATCTTCCGATAAATTGATTATCCAGGGAAGAAAAAAGAAAAGAAGGAGATAATTTAAAAAGAATAGAATTATTTTACGAGAGGAGGTTAAATGGGTCGTTCACTCAAAAAAGGTCCTTATGTTCAGGAGTGTTTATTAAAAAAGGTAGAAAAAATGAGAAATGAAGGAGGGGGAAGCCCTATTAAGACATGGTCTCGAAGATCTTTAATTACTCCCGAGTTTGTAGGGTATACCTTTGCCGTTCATAATGGTAAAGAATTTCCTCATGTTTATATTACGGAGGATATGGTGGGGCATAAACTGGGTGAGTTTGCACCTACTCGTAAGTTTACTCATCATGGGGCGCATACAAAGAGAACTGTTTCACCAAAATAATAAGAAGTTAGAAGGGATTTGTTAATGGAAGTGAAAGCTATAGCAAAGTATGTGAGGGTCTCTCCTTTTAAAATAAAGGAAATTGCTGATCTTATTCAAGGAAAACAGGTAGAAAAAGCGAGGAGTATCCTGAATTTCGCAGTTAAGAAAAACGCTTTGCTGGTAGAGAAGGTTCTAAAATCGGCTTTGTCTAATGCTGAAAATAATTTTGGATTAACTCCCAATGGTCTTTATGTTAAAAAGGTTCTGGTAGATAAAGGCCCTACTTTTAAAAGAATAAAACCGAGAGCAAGAGGTAGAGCTGATTTAGTGCGACGAAGAACTTCACATATTACAGTAATCCTTGAGGAAAGGAGGAAATAAACAGTGGGACAAAAAGTTAATCCTGAGGGCTTAAGATTGGGGATAATTAAAAAGTGGAAAAGTGAATGGTATGAAGAAAAAGATTATGCACGTTGTCTTCATGAGGATTTACGCATTCGCCGCTTTCTTGAAGAGAGGTTTAAAAAAGCCGACATTTCAAGGATTTTAATAGAAAGAGCAGCAAGCAAAATTCAGATAAATATTTTTGCTGCTCGTCCTGGTATTGTTATTGGGAAAAAAGGTGAAACTATTGAAAAAACGAAACAGGAGATAGAAAAGTTAGCCGGGGGGGGGAGTAAAATTTTATTGAATGTTCAAGAAGTAGGGCAGTCAGAATTAGACTCTCGATTAGTAGCTAAAAGAATTGCTTCCCAATTGGAAAAAAAGATAGGGGCAAAGAAAGTGATGAGGCGGGCTATTTCACGCATAATAGAATTAGGTGCAGAAGGAATTAGAATTACCTGCCAGGGAAGAATTAATGGAGCAGAGATAGCTCGAAAGGAATGGATGAAAGAAGGGAGAGTTCCTCTGCATACTATAAGGGCAGATATTGATTATGGAACTGCTACCGCTCATACTACTTACGGATGTATTGGGGTAAAGGTATGGATATGTAAAGGAGATACTTTCTCTGAGGTAAAAGGAGAATTTGCAAATGAGAGTTCAACCGAAGAGAACAAAGTATAGAAAAACTCAGAGAGGAAGAATGAAGGGCAAAGCCTCGAGAGGGACAAGATTAAATTTTGGAGAGTATGGCCTGATGGCTGAAGAACGTAGTTGGATAACTGCGCGTCAGATAGAAACAACAAGAGTTACTCTGGTCCGTTCTGTAGGAAAAGAAGGACGTATATGGATTAGAATCTTTCCAGATAAAGTAATTACAAAGAAACCTTTAGAAACACGGATGGGTAAAGGAAAAGGAGAGCCAGAATTCTGGGTAGCTCCAGTTAAACCAGGAAGAATTCTTTTTGAATTGGAGGGAGTGGAAGAAAAGAAGGTTAAGGAGGTTTTTCGTTTAGTTTCTTGTAAACTTCCCCTTAAAACAAGAGTTGTTTCTTTGAAAGAGAGTATATTATTATGAATATTATGAAAATAGATGAGTTAAGAGATTTAAGTGAAGTGGATCTTCGTCAGCACCTTAAAGAGTTGAAAAAAGAGTTATTAAATGTTAAAATACAGATAGTTCAGGGCAGGATGACAAATTCCTCGAAAGTTAAAGAATTTAAAAAAGCAGTAGCGAGAGTAAGTACTCTACTTCGAGAAAAAGAAAACAGTTGAATAGGAGAAAATATGGGGAGAAAAATTAAGGGAAGAGTAGGGGAAGTGGTAAGTGATAAAATGAATAAAACAGTTGTAGTTTGTATTAAACATGAATTTGCTCATCCTTTATATGGTAAGATAATACGAAGAGAAAGGAATGTAAAAGTTCATAATGAGAATGATAGATGCCGAAAAGGAGACATTGTAAAGATAGCAGAAACCAGACCTCTAAGCAAAGATAAGCATTGGCGTGTAGTTGAAGTTATAAAAAAGGGAGAGATTGCAGGATGATCCAACTTCAAACCCAACTCGAAGTTGCAGATAATACGGGGGCAAAGAGAATAATGTGTATAAGGGTAATGGCGGGTTCTTCACGTCGTTATGCTCGAGTAGGTGATGTGATAACAGCTTCGGTAAAGAAGACTATCCCTAATACGGGAATAAAAAAGGGCGAGATAGTTAAGGCGGTGGTTGTAAGAACAAAAAAAGAGATACGGCGGAAAGATGGGTCATATATTAGGTTTGATGAGAATGCAGCGGTATTAATTGATGCCGCAGGCAATCCTCGGGGAACAAGGATTTTTGGTCCTGTAACTCGAGAACTGAGAGAGAAGGAATTTATGAAGATAATTTCTTTAGCTCCAGAAGTGCTATAGTAATTTTTAAAGGTGGATAAATGTCCAGAATAAAAGTAGGGGATGAGGTGGTAGTTCTCTCTGGAAAAGATAAAGGAAAACGGGGGAAGATAACGGAAAGAATCCCCAGGAAAGACAAATTAATTGTAGAAGGTATTAATATTATGAAGAAACATATAAGACCCACTCGAAGAGGTCAGGAGAGTGGAATAGTGGAAAGAGAAGCTCCCGTTCATGCAAGTAATGTAATATTGATATGTCCGCGCTGTGGAAAGAGGACAAGAATAGGAATAAAAGGTTCGAAAGAGGAAGAAAGAAAGTTAAGATTTTGTAAAAAATGTGGAGAGGTAATAGACTAAAATGGGTAAAGGTGGTAATAAAAATGGCCAGGTTAAAAGAGATTTATAAAAAAGAGTCTATTCCGACAATGGTTAAAAAATTTGGTTATAAAAATGAGCTAGAAGTTCCTAAAATTGAAAAAGTTTGTGTTAATGCAGGAGTAAGTAATGCTAAAAATGAGCCTAAGCTACTGGAGCAAGCAAAAAAAAACCTTGCTTTAATTACTGGCCAACAACCTATAGTTACAAAAGCCAAGAAATCTGTGGCTAATTTTTCCTTGAGGGAAGGAACTCCTATAGGATGTAAGGTTACCCTTAGAAACGAAAGGATGTATGAATTCTTGGATAGGTTGTTCAATTTGGCTATGCCGAGAATTCGAGACTTTCAAGGTGTTTCTCCAAAAGGATTTGATGGAAGGGGTAATTTTACTTTGGGAATTCGAGAATTCCTGGTCTTTCCGGAAATCGGGTACGAAGAAATGAGTAAAACTCAGGGTTTGTCTATAACAATAGTTACCACATTAGAAAAAGATGAGGAAGCGATGGAGTTACTCGCCTCTCTGGGGATTCCTTTCAAGAAAAAACGTTGAAGAGTTTGAGAGTTTGGTGGGATATTAGAATAATGAAGAAAGGTTTAAAAAGATGGCCAAGAAGTGTTTGATTGAAAAGAGCAGAAAAAAGCCAAAGTTTAAGGTTCGTTCTTATAATAGATGTCAAATTTGTGGTCGAGCAAGAGGTTATATGAAGAAATTTGGTTTATGTAGAATCTGTTTTCGCTATTTAGCTCATAAAGGGAATATTCCAGGGGTAAAAAAGGCGAGCTGGTAGGTTTAAGGAGGATAGAAAGATGATGAGCGATCCTGTTGCTGATTTGTTAACAAGGATCAGAAATGCGAATCTGGTTTTCAAAAATAAAGTTGAGATCCCGGCCTCTAATCTTAAGAGGAAGATAGTCTCTATTTTTAAAAAAGAGGGATTTATAAAAGGATATGTTATTGAGAGAGAACAAAAGAAAAATCTTCTGGTGTATTTAAAGTACGGAGATAAAGGAGAAAGAGTAATTACTCATTTAGAGCGAGTTAGTAAACCAGGTAGACGAGTATACGTTAAAAAAGACAAGATACCTAATTTACTGGGTCACCTTGGAGTTTGTATTCTTTCTACTCCCAAAGGGATAGTTACGGGTAAAGAGGCGCGTAAATTAGGAGTAGGGGGAGAGGTACTCTGTTATATTTGGTAAAAGTGATATAAATAGAATTAAGAATTAAGCATTGAGAATTAAGGTTTATAAAGAGATTTTTCTTAATTCTTATTTCTCAATTCTGAATTATTTAGAGGAGGAGTTTTTAATTATGTCTAGGGTAGGTAGAAGACCTATATCTGTTCCTACGGGAGTAGGGGTAGATATAGATAAAGATGAGATTAAAGTGAAAGGACCTAAAGGAGAGTTAAAAAGGGTAATTCCCCCATTATGTAAAGTAGTCTTTAAGGATAAACAGATTTTAGTAAAAAAGTTAAGAGAGGATAAGCAAAGCAAGTCTCTACAGGGGGCGCTCCGCAGTCTTATATTTAATATGGTAAAGGGAGTGACGGAGGGTTTTGAAAAAAATCTTGAGATTGTAGGAGGAGGTTATAAAGCTGAATTAAAGGATAGAATCTTAGTTTTAAGCTTAGGATATTCCCATTTTGTTAAGTATACTCCTCCACGAGAAGTGGATGTAAAGTTAGCCGGCCCTAATGAAATCAGAATTTTTGGTCTGGATAAGCAAATAGTAGGAGAGATAGCCGCAGAAATTAGAGCTTTAAAAAAACCTGAACCATACGGGGGGAAGGGAATTAGATATAAAGGAGAATTAATAAGACGTAAGGTAGGCAAGAAAGCAGCTCTGGGGGCAAAGATAGGATAATAGGATGAAAAAGGTAAAAGAAAAATATTTGTTGAGAGAGAAAAGAAGGAAGAGGATTAGAAGAAAAATTTTTGGTACAGAAGATAAACCCAGGCTTTCGGTTTACAAAAGTAATAGATATTTATATGCTCAGTTGATAAATGACGAGCGAGGCGAAACATTAGCTTCAGTCTCTTCTGTAAAAGAGGAAAGATTCTGTGCTAAAGATTTAAAGATAGCTGAAAAATTAGGAAAAGAATTAGCTAAAAAAGCTAAAGATAAGGGAATAAACCAATTGGTGTTTGATCGTAGTGGTTATCCTTATTATGGACGGATAAAAGCCTTAGCAGAAAACCTGCGAAAAGAAGGGCTAAAATTCTGAATTACTGAGAGGATACGAAAATGGTTAAAGAGAATAATGCTTTAAAGGAAGAAGTTAAAGCTGCAAATAAACTTGAGGAGAGATTAATAAGAGTTAGAAGGGTATTTACTGTAGTTAAAGGTGGCAGAAGGATAGGTTTTAATGCTTTAATGGTGGTGGGGGACCGAAAGGGGCAGGTGGGTTTAGGTTTGGGAAAAGCGAAAGAATTGGTTGAAGCAATAGCAAAAGGGAGAAAAAAAGCAGAGAAAAATTTAATTCGTGTTCCTCTTAGAAATAATACTATTCCTTATCAGGTAACAGGAAAATACGGAGCATCTCGAGTTTTTCTTAAACCAGCCTCTCCAGGAACAGGTGTGATTGCAGGAGAGGCGGTGAGAGCAATAGTTGAACTGGCGGGGGTAAAAGATATTTTAACCAAGTCTTTAGGAAACAATAATTCTCTCAATTTATCTAAAGCTACCCTTGAAGGTTTGAAAAAATTAAAGGATCTCCAAAGAGTACTTCAACTGAGAGGGGTCTGAATCATTTAGGAGGCTTTAATTAATGGATTTATCAATATTTAAGTTTTCTTCAGGGGCTACCCATAAGAAGAAGAGAGTCGGAAGGGGCAGGAGCTCGGGGCATGGCAAGACTTCTTGTCGAGGGCAAAAAGGTCAAAAAGCTCACTCTAAAGTAGCTAAGTGGTTTGAAGGTGGACAGATGCCTCTGGTAAGAAGAGTTCCCAAAAGAGGGTTTAATAAATTTCCCAGGGAGAAAAATCAGATAATAAATTTGGAAGATTTAAATATATTTAAAGAGGGAGAAGTAGTTACTCCCGAAGTATTAAAGGATGTAGGCTTGGTTAAAAAAAGAGGGAAAATTAAAATTTTAGCTCGAGGCAGCCTGCATCATCCGTTAAAGGTGAGAGCTCACGGATTTTCTAAAGAGGCTCAAAAAAAGATAGAGGAAGCGAAGGGAACAGTAGAGGTTATATAATGTGGGAAAGAGTTCAAAATATCTTTAAAATCCCTGAATTGCGGAAGAGAATACTCTTTACACTGGGGATATTCTTAGTTTTTAGATTTGGTTCTTTTATCCCTGTTCCGGGAATAAATATGGCTGCTCTTGCTCATAGTCCTATCTTCCAGACAGGAGCATTTGGACTGATGAATGTTTTTGCCGGGGGGGCGCTGGAGCGAATGTCTATTTTTGCCTTAGGAATAATGCCTTATATTAGTGCTTCTATTATTATGCAGCTTTTAACAGTAGCTATTCCTTATCTTGAGCAATTAAGTAGGGAGGGAGAGGAGGGGAGGAGAAAGATTAATCAATATGCACGGTATTTTACTCTTCCTATTTCTGCTATTCAGGGAATTGCGTTAACTCTCTGGCTTCAGAGTATAAATAACGGTGCTTTTGTGGCTGTACAAGGAATTAATTTTATTTTACCAGCGGTGTTAACTCTGGTTACCGGGACTGTATTTATAATGTGGTTAGGGGAAAAAATTACAGAGAAAGGTATAGGGAATGGAATATCCCTGATTATCTTTGCGGGAATTGTAGCTCGTATTCGTCCAATGTCAGGGAATATTCTTAAGATAGTAAAGACAGGTCAATTAAACCCTTTTGTATTATTTATTCTTGCCATAGTAGCTGTGGGGATAGCTGCCTCTGTAGTAATTATTTACGAAGCAGAGAGAAGAATTCCCATTCGCTATGCACGAAGGGTGGTGGGAAGAAAAGTTTATGGGGGTCAAACTACTTATCTTCCTATTCGTATAGGAGGAGTAGGGGTAATTGCTATAATCTTTGCCATATCTATTCTTCTTTTTCCTACAACTATTGCCAAATTTATCCCTCATCCTATTACTCAGACAATTGCTCATTGGTTAAGTCCAGGGGTATTTCTCTATTATATTTTATTCGCTTTAGCTGTTATATTCTTTACTTTTTTCTATACAGCGGTGGTTTTCAACCCTGTAGAGGTAGCAGATAATATGCGCAAATATGGGGGTTTTATTCCGGGCCTTCGCCCAGGAAGGTTTACAGCTGAGTATATTACAAATGTTCTTACCAGAGTAACATTTGTAGGTGCTCTATTTTTTGCTTTTATAGCTATCCTGCCTTCCATAGTTAATGAAAAATTTTTATTTAATAGTTTTCCTTTTGGGGCAACCTCTATTCTTATAGCTGTAGGAGTGAGTTTAGATACAGTTCAACAGATAGAGTCTCATCTACTAATGAGGCATTATAAAGGATTTATAAAAACGAGAGGTTAGCTAAGATGCGGATAGTTTTATTAGGTCTTCCAGGAGCAGGAAAGGGAACACAGGCAGAAAAATTGAAAAATAGATTAAATTTACCCCATATATCTACAGGAAACCTTCTTAGAGAGACTGTTAAAAAAGAAACTTCGTTAAGTAACAAGATAAAGAGTTTTTTAGATAGGGGAGAATTGGTTCCCTACTCTATTATTTTAAGGCTTTTAAGGGAGATAATAAAAGAGAAAGAGAAGTTTATTTTGGATGGTTTTCCTCGTAATCTCCTCCAGGCAGAGGAGTTAGATGTAATTTTAGGAGAGGAGAATAAGAAGTTAGATTTAGG
>JAYEHT010000277.1:0-1601 GCA_034659655.1 Candidatus Aerophobota bacterium
AGGCTTATCTATCAGCGCATGATGATATGAGTTATTATAAAGGAAAGTTGTTTTTGATAGAAGCTCATAGAATCAGAATTCGGAAATGATAGAGATTTATATCTTAATAAAAACTTATGCTAAGCGGAGAAAGAGAGAATAAGAGATCGTTATTCTCAGCAAGGAAATAAATGTTTGCACTCGCTTTGGATGATAGAGATTTTTTGGTAAATTTGAAGGAAAAGTATTTTAAAAAGAAAGGTTAAGCTATATCATATCACAGACAGAAGATAAAGAGTTACAAACGAGGGATAATTATAGATCGAAGATGGAATTAGGAATAAAATGAGGAAGATAGTGAGTTCTTCGACAAATTGTTCAATAAGAAAAGCAAAGAAAAACGACATTTTGAAAAGAAGTTATAGATGCCAAAAGAATACAGACCCTCCTGGATCACAGAAGAAGGCTCCATTGATCCGGCAAAATTGTCCATTGAGTTAATTGAGTCAGAGTTTGAGGAGTTGATAGAGGATAAGGATTTTACCTATAAGAAGCGCAATCAGTTCGAGCAGATACTGGAGGGAGCTCGCTGGAAAGAGGATAGGAGTTAATATATACTCTATATCGCTCTGCGCAATGAACAAAGAAATAACCCATGTTCGGGAGAGCTATCCCTTTGGAAGAAAATCGGAGTTAAAAAATCTTCCAAAAGGAATCAAGAAGGAGGAATTTAAAGGAAAGTTAGGAGGAGAAAATGATCACAGCTTTATATAAATGGGCAAAATATAAGGCAAGAAAGGATGGGATAGACATTAAACCCAAGAAGTTTAATTCTATTATGGAGAAAATCTGTTTTGAAAAAGAAGATGAAGAGAATTTACAAATTCTCTACGAACCTGTTAAAGAACTATTCGAAGTTGATCCCGAGGCTGACCCTAAATATGAACTCCATATTATAGAAGGTGATATGGAAAGAGGATGCACTCCGAAAGAGATGAAGTATATTATGTTGCCTCGCAAGGATCTGTTGGGCAAGGCAACAAAGTCTATAGGAGTTTCTCAATTCGGAAAATATCTTAAGAATGAGACATCGAAAATAAATGGTAAGTTTCACGATTATGAAGTAAAGGTTCAAACAAAATCTGGAAAAATTAAATCTCAAAACATAAAGAAGTGTTACATTCCCATACAGACTCTTGCTGAATTATGGAGATATAGGTTGCTTGATACCTATTTTTTAGATAGGCAACCACGGCGATCCTTAACCAGCCTATCTTGTCCATTATGTGGGGCTACCCATAATTTTGAAAATTTGAGAGTTGAACTTCCTATAAACTTGCATGTGGCGAATATAACGAACTACACATCATACATGAGTGGTAAATCGAGCTATTTACTCTGTCCATACTGTGCAATGCTCTTTATGCGAACATTAGTCGAAGAAAACGCTCCCCAGAAAATATATTTTATGGGAACACGGAGAGCATATTTATATATTCTACCCTTTGATCCAGAAAGTGGAATTCCTTATGACAAATTTAGCAGAAAAAGGGCGGAAGAACTTATAAAAAGAGAATTTAACGGGAAAGGTTGGAAGTTTAAAGAAACCTATGCCTTAGACT
>JAYEHT010000278.1:0-8087 GCA_034659655.1 Candidatus Aerophobota bacterium
CCCAACCATTTTCTTCCAATTATATCAGAAGATTCTCTTGAGACGAGAGAAAAAATCAATCACAATAAATTATCAACCCAACTTATGCGGGTTTCAGAGGCCAAAATCCAGTTGTCCGAACCTCAGAGTTTAGTTGTAATTGACGAGATCGGTTACACCCCGATTGAGAAACGAGAGGCCAATCTGTTTTTTAACCTGATTAGTGAGATGTATGAAAAATTATCCATTGTCATTACTTCCAATAAAAGCTTTGAGAACTGGGCTGAGATGATGGGCGACAGTGTCATGACCACAGCGTTGCTGGATAGATTATTGCATCACGCCAGGATTTTTAACCTGGATGGAGAATCCTACAGAATAAAAAATAAAAAAAGGAGGCATAGTCATTTCTAGGTTCTTGAGAAATGGGAAATCCGTTTACCGAAGTACTGGGAAAAGTACTTGACATGGTAGTGGGAAATGTCCTTACCGAAGTACTGGGAAAAGTACTTGACATTTACACGCATGCTTTATTTGAGTTATAACCTCATCTGGAGTGACTATAACTGTCTGGTACATAGATGGCTTTCTGGGGCTAAACTTGAATTGGCTATCGCAGTCAGTATAAGCTATCTCAAAGATGCCGTATTTTTCCATCACTTCCCTTAGGAGGAGCATATTGCTATAGACATTGTCGCTTTCAAAGAGGTGTCCGGCGAGGATCTTCCTGGAGTGATCATCCAAACAACCTATGCAATAGATAAGCTTTTTTCCTAAATAGAAAAACCAGCTTCTCGAAGATGAGGTATCAAGCTGAATAAGTTCTCCTATATTCTCCATCTCAAACCTCTTTGCTGGCCTGAATCTAACTACTGCGGGTTTGTAGTCAGGAAGCTCAAGGAGAATATTTCTAACTGTTGTCCTATTAAGCTTTATCGGCATTCCTCTTTCTTTAAGCTCCCTTTCAGCAACGTAGCCTATATGAGGATTGGTAAAATTAGGATGCATTTTCTTGATCTCTTTTGCCTTGTCCCTTATTACCGTGTCTATCTTATTCTAGGGTTCTCCTGATTTAGTATGAATTAGAGAGTTCAGGGAATAATTTCCTTTATGATATTTCTTTAGAAGTTTCCGTATCTGCCTGTCAGATCTTAACTTTAGTTCTTTAGCTGTTTGAGATTGAGTTATTTTCTTTTTAATAACTAAATCCAGAATATTCGCTCTATGAATAATCTTTTCGGGATAGAAGAATTCATTTTTTTGATTAACCCGCTTCATGGTTCTCCTCATTAAAGTTTTTTGATTATTATACTTGGAAAACCATGAAGCAGAACTATTAGCTTTTACAAAAAGCGAAAATTTAAGCTTTTACGTAACATAATGTTGACAAATTCTTATCAAACACTAAATTAAAACTGAGGTCAAAATTAAAAATTCAAAACTTCATGGCCGCCAACACTCACCAAATTATTAAGGGAGAGGAGCGAAAGACAAATACAGCATCCAAAGGCCAAAGACTATTTTAGACCCTATCTGGCGAACACCTAAGGATGCCAGTTTTCATAGTATTTGGGGGTGAGGGAGAATGAAAAATATGCAGAAAACACATTTAATAAAACCAGAGGCTATGCCGGGCAAGCCTCCTAAGTGGTATAACAAAGATAAATCAATAGGTCTTTTTGTTTCTACTCATAGAGGTTGTATAGAGATAATTAGAAGGAAGATTATGTCATCAGGTGATATTTATGTTTTCCGTCTTCCTCAGAGTCAAAGAACATGTCCTTTCCACGAAGCTTTTCATAAATCGGGAGAATTTCATTGGAAAATAGGAGAGGGAAAAGAAGCGCTCTATACGTAACGTATCCAATTTTCGGGCAGCAAGACTTGCCAGCAGCAGTTAAGATGAAATTTTTTCGTTTTGAGCAAATACCTTGTTTTTGCTTTCGTAGAGGAAAAAGACTTAAAGGCCACGAAATAAAGGCTTTAGTTGAAAACCTTTCAAGGTATATCCCTCCAATTAATGTAGAGGAAGTAGCTCTTGGTTTGGAAAAGCGAAGGTTTTATCGAGATATTCAGGAAGATGTTGCAATGCTCGAAAAATCTTTAAGAAAAATTGATACTTCCAGTTTTCTTGGAAAGAAGTTTATCAGTAGGCTGAAAGACTCAGGGTTTTCTGGAGGTATATCAAGTAATCCTCTGGCTAGATTTTTATTCAAAATAGCTATAAAACTCTTACGTTAGATAAAATTAATTAATTTATTTTCTTTCTCTTTTATGCTAAAATAAAAAGACGCGGAAAGAAGTTGGGATTATGGTGGAGAGAAGAGCTGGTATAGAATAAATATAAGGTGTGTTTTAAGCTGAAGACCCTATTTTTAGGTTAGATAAATCTTTTAATATGGATAGCAGTATGAATAACTGGGCGAAAATTATAATTGGTGATAGTCGCGTTATGAAAGAAATAAAAGGAGAAACGGTTGATTTAATTGTTACCTCTCCCCCGTATTGGCATATAAAGGATTATGGCACTTCCGGGCAAATAGGTTATGGGGAGAGCCTTCATGAATATCTGAAGAATCTGTACTACGTTTGGAGTGAGTCGTACAGGGTACTTAGAAAAGGACGAAGGCTCTGCATTAATATAGGAGATCAATTTGCAAGGTCAATTATTTATGGGCGGTATAAGGTAATACCCATCCACGCTGAATTTATATCCCAATGCGAGAAAATAGGTTTTGATTTTATGGGTTCAATTATATGGCAGAAAAAGACTACCATGAATACAACAGGTGGTGCAAATGTCATGGGTTCTTTTCCTTACCCTCCAAACGGAATTGTAGAGATTGATTATGAGTTCATTCATATTTTTAAAAAACCGGGTAGAGGAAAGGTAGTTTCAAGAGATATCAAGGAAGCATCTAAGTTATCAAAAGAAGAATGGAAAAAGTATTTTTCTGGACACTGGCATTTTGGCGGTGCCAAGCAAATAGAACATGAAGCAATGTTTCCTGAGGAACTGCCCCGAAGATTAATAAAGATGTTCACATTCATGGGTGATACGGTATTAGACCCATTTCTCGGTAGTGGAACTAGCACTAAGGTAGCTTTAGAGCTGAAAAGAAATGCTATTGGCTACGAAATAAATGAAAGATTCCTCAAAATAATAAAAGAAAAATTGGGTATGGAAGAAAGTTTATTTAAATTTTCTGATACACAAATAATAAAAAGAGAGGACAGGATCACAGAACTGCCAGAAATTGATTATATTCCTAGAATTCAAGATGCCACCCCTCAAATAGACCCTAAAAAATTTAATTTTAAGGGCGAGAGACTTTATAAAGTGAGTGGAATTATAAATGAAAGCACAATAAGGTTAAACACGGGGTTAATTGTCAAATTTTTGGGAGTTAAAATAGATAAAAAAGATGATACAATCCGTTATCTAAAAAGATACATCTTAGGGAAAAATATCTTTTTAAAATTCCAAAACGGCAAGGTTATTAATAAAAATACAATAATGGCCTATGTTTATCTAAAAAATAAGATTTTCGTTAATGCTTATTTAATTAAATCTGGGTTAGCCTCCCCAGATTTTTCTATAAACCATAAGCTCAAAGATAAGTTCGTAAAATTGTGGAAAGAAAGGTAACAATATGGCTAAAGAATGGATATTAAACATGGCAACTAACAGATGGGGACTTAACAAGAAAGATAGCGTAGGTCCTGTTTCGCAATGGATAAGAGAATGTGGTCCTAAAACTATAAAAGATTGGGAGAATTTTTATTCCAAGAAACTAGCAGAGATGCTTAAGGAGAAAAGCATCAATCTGACTCCTCAGGAATATATCCAGGACTTAGGGCGAAAATTATACACTAAGATAACCGAGGTTATTCAGGCAGAAATAGAGGAAGTGAAGGAGGAAGATTGTCTCCAATATGTTTATAACCTTGTAATTGAAAGGACGTTTGATGGCTATCAAATCGAAATAAAAACCACCTACGGACAGTTGCAGAAAGCCTTGGGAGTTCCTATCAAACCCGCTCCAGATGAATGGGACAGGCTTTACAATGTAGATTTTTATATAAAAGTAAAAAATAAATATATTGGTTTGCAAATAAAACCTATTACCTATGAGCAGACTCCTGAAGTGTATAGATGGAAGGAATGGCTTAACAAAACACACGATAAGTTTGAAAAGGATAGAGGTGGTAAAGTATTTATAGTGTTTTCAATAAAGAGAAATGATAAAAAGGTTATCTATAACCCCGAAGTAATAGATGAAATTCAAAAAGAGATTAAGAGACTTATGGGGAAATAAAATGTATAGATTTCTGTGTGCGGAAGAAGTTAGGTTTCTGGTAGGTAAAAAGTATCAGGAAGATTTAGGAAATGAAAGAGTATGAATTATATGACTGGATAGGAAAATGGCTTGTTAGAGAAAAAGGATGTCAGCAAGATGGATATTCACAGGGGTATTTAAAAAGGGTACAAATTGCTGACTTCCAACCTGATGTGGTTGCAATAAGATATGAAGTAATTAAAGAAGATAGGCGTCTATCTGTTATTCACTTTCATGGACATGTAGTTGAAGTTAAGAAAGACGAGAGAGGCCTAAACGAGATGATTGATAAAGTTGTTCGTAATCTGAAAAAGGCCAGAAATTATGAAATTGGTTGGCTTGAAAATGCCAGCAGTGATGGTCTTCATATTATAAGATTTTACATAGCCTATCCTACAGAGAGTATAGCTAATGAGATATTTGAGATTTGTGAGGAAAACGGTATTGGAATATTAAGATTGCAAATCGTTGATAGTTCTAAAATTTATGTATATGAAGTATTAAAACCTAAAGAGATAAAACTGAATGGGATGGCTCATAGTTCAATGAGGTCTCGAGGTATCTTTGGAGGCCAAATGAGAAAGATAAATTGTCTAAAGCAAATGTTTCAAAGACCCTCAAAGCTATTCGATGATCTTATCAGGCCTACATTGGAGAAGTACCAAAGGTGACACAAAAGATGAGCTAAGAGTTCATCTGGCAAACGCCAAAGGATGATACTTATCATAGTCTTTTAGAATAGGGAATAAAAAGCGATGAAGGGCATCTGGGGGATGAGAAAATGGTAGTTGCTTTCTGGGTGTCAATAGTTACAACTATCATTTTGGCAAGTGTTGCGTTTTTGGCTCCCTACGTTATCGAAAGGTGGAAGTACAAATTCTATGCTCCAAAACTTGATTTTAACTTTAAGTTTGAACCACCTTATTGTCACTTAACTGAAATGAGAACTCGTGATATTACCACGGGAAGAGAAATTGCTCGTTTTCCAGTCTATTATTTTAGATTTGCTGTAGTGAATAGTGGTAAGTTGCAGGCTGATGATTGTGAGGTTGTTCTGGAGAAAGTTCGGGAAGAAAATAGCGCAGGGAACTTACAAGAGTGGGAGAATTTTTCACCTATTAATCTTAAGTGGTCAGGTAGCGACCCTAAGACATATTTGAAGACAATTCATCCGGGAAGGGCCGATGTTTTTTGTGATATTGGACGAATACATCACCCGAACTATGAACCTGAGTCTGTGTATATAGGAATTTCTGAGGAAGAAAAACGAAAGAACAAGTTTTTCTTTGAATTACCGCAAAGATTTTTTTCTCAGTGGGATTGTTTAGTGCCTGGTAAATACCAAATTGAAATTTCAGTATATAGTAAAAATGCGCAGAAAATTACTAGAGGGTTTAAAATTAGCTGGTCTGGTGAATGGAAAGACACAGAAGAAAGAATGTTTAGACAAATAGTGATATCGTAGAATATAAAGAAGACCCGTTTTCTGCCGTTGCGAGCGTATTGGGCGGTTAAATTTCCAAGAAACTAGCAATATTTTATTTTCGCCTCTTTCATGTTAAATCAAACTAGCAACCTATCCTTACTTTACTCTCAAAGACCTAAAAGAGGGCTTAAAGCATTAGCCCTCCTAAGGTTCAGAGAAAGTTAGGGTAACTGAGGAGCCCGGTTCCCCTGGATCTTCTTCTAGGAGGCTGGTGAAAAACTCCCCAAGATATTTTAAAGTGAGGTAAATCTGTTAAAAAATAACCATTTTTATGGTTTCTATCCCTAAAGATGCCTTAAAATAAGTCTACAGTGGGAGAGATTTTTGGATAAAGAGTTAAATTCTGACTTTTTCACCAGCCTCCTAGCGGTAAAATTTTACCCCTAGCTTTTTTTCCTTGCTCTAAAACCTAACCATCCAAATACAACTGCTGTTATCCCTGTTACAGGTAAAGATACTGCTTTACAAGGACAAGCCATTAAAGATGCTATAAAAGCATTCACCTGAAAACCACAAAGCCAAAACCAAACTAGACTCATTATAATCACTCCTTCCTTTTATTTTCTTTTTCTTCCCTTCACAAAAAACTATTTTTTCTCAATAAGAGTCCTCCTTATTTCCCTTCATCTCACTTTCTCCCTCAAACCCTTCCCCTGCACAAATTTAGGGAACTTCTTTGCGGGTATATGGATAGCTCCCCTTGTTTGGGGATTCACCCCTCTCCTTGCCTGCCTCTCTATCACTTGAAAAGTGCCAAAACCAACTAAAGTAACTTTTTCTTCTCTACCTAGGGAGTCCCCTATAACTGAGATTATTGCATCAACCGCTTCCATAGATGTTTTCTTTGTTAGCTCTGTCTGGTTGGCTACTTCCTCTACTAATTCTGCTTTGTTCATTGCGTGCTTCCTGTTTTAATTGATTATTCTTGAAGAATTTTCTCTTATATTAGCTTAATAGCGAGAGGTGTCAAAAAACCCATTTTTATCGACCTCCACCTCTACAGGGTAAGCATCTATTCCCATTAAAGCGCTGGCATAAACTTTGGAGAGCATCCTTTTTTCTCCTTTGAGAAATCTTTTTAAAGTTTTATCAGTTCATAAGAGTATCAAGAGGTAAAGAGATCCCAATTACCTTTCCTCTGCCTTTGTATTTTGGACACTTTACTGATCCTTTACCATGGAATCTTTTACAGATACTCATTTTATTTGCTCATTTAATAATAAAGTAATTTATCCTTAAGTTAACTGTCCGCAGAAAATACTAACGAAAGAAAGAGTTTAAATAAAGGCAGATGAGTTTATCTCCGAAAAAGATGCTTATCAAGGCTGATCCAGTTAAAAAAGGAGCAAAGGGAATCCTTTCTCTTCTTTCCTTTAAGTGGAGGAGAAGAAAAATAGCGGCGAATATACCTCCTATAATAAAAGATAAAAATAGGAAGAGTAGAGTCTTCTCCCCTCCTAAGAATGCACCTATCCCTATGGAAAGTTTTATATCTCCTGCTCCCATACCCTCCTCTTTTAAAACGCGCGAGGCTATAAAGTAGATGAGAAAAAGAGTCCCCCCTCCTATTCCTGCTCCCACAGCAGAAGAGAGGAGAGTTTGCTGAAGAAAACCGAAGATAACCCCTGAGATTATTAGAGGATAAGATAGGCTGTTGGGAATAATCTGGTGTTTTAAGTCTATAAAAAAGATGGGAATTAAAAACGAGATGAGAAGAAGGTCCCCCAATAAAGGGAAAAGAGATATTATGGAGGAATTAAGAGAGTAGGGGAGAAAAGCGGAAAGGAAAAGAAAACCTGTTATTGCTTCAACCAAAGGATATTGAAAAGAGATGTGTCTCTTGCAGCTTCGGCACCTCCCCTTTAATAGAAGATAGCTTATTAAAGGAATATTATCAAACCATCTTATAGAACTGCCGCATTCAGGGCAATGAGAGGGAGGGTAAAGAAGGGACTCCCCACGAGGAAGACGATGAATGCAGACATTTAGAAAAGAACCCACAGCAAGTCCTATAATAAAGATAAATACGGATAAGAGAATCAAGTTTTTTCTTCCCTTTACCCCCTATATGCTTTCTACCGAGTTTTAGGGAATATTAGATAATATTTATCCAGAAAATTATATCAGGAAATAGAACTTTCGCAAGTAAGTATAATCTCCAGTTTCAGGAAAAAGTTTAGATTTCTCTGAAAGATAGCTAATCTTAGTTATCACAAAACTTTAATTTATATCTATAAGTAAACTTACCCTATTTTTTTCGTTACTATTCAGGTGCCCTGTAT
>JAYEHT010000279.1:0-8072 GCA_034659655.1 Candidatus Aerophobota bacterium
TGGATATGATTGGATCTGGTCTCCTGAATAAATACAAAGGGATCCGCATCTAATTTAATGAAAGCATGCGGCCAAATCTCTTTATCTTCCTTAAATTTCTCTTTTGGTTGTTCAAAAGCTTCGCCACTGGAAATAAACATATGGTATTCCCCCTTTATCCGCACTAATCTTGCTAATGTTACTTTTCCGGGTTTACAGCAAAACTTTGTGGTAGCTCCCCGTTGCTTTCCCATATACTGAAATTGATATTCCCAATCTACATCTCTCTTATCTTTAGCTAGAACAGTCGGTGCTGTCCCGCAATTAATAAGACGCAGAACTCTATCCTCTCGACCAACAGAATATAAATCTGCGAAGAGTACAGGTTGGTTGGAAAGTAAATGAAGAATCTCCATAGTTAACGCTCCATTTGTATCTGCCTCACAAGCTATAACTGTTCCCTCATTATTAATAAGAGATACAGCCAGACATGGGGAAACATAGGTGTCTATCAATTCAGGCTGACACTTTATACCTGCAAAATCGAAATGCTCTTTTTCTATTACCTTTTTTATTGCTTTTAATAATTTAATCGATTTTAGCATTATCTCATCCGGAACATAAATATTGGTATAATCCTTCTTAAATTGATCATAATATTCCTCAGCTTCTTTATCATTTACCTTTTTTGCCTCTTCCACTAAAATTAGCTGATCCATATGTTTTACTCGGACCTTGAATAGAGATTGCACCTGGGCAAAATCAACCGTTGCTGTATACATACCCATACATTCTCCCCCAATATAACCGTAGACTTTCCCTGCAAGATTTTTCACTGCTGAAGCCGCTCTTATCCATTTCACCACTTCCAGTGCCTCTTCCTCAGGCCAACCATAGAAATAGGCATGCTTGATTCCAATTTCATCCAGAGACCCGTGAGTTACACAGGCACCTACAAAGGCTGCTGTACGAACCTCAGGACTCGCCCATAGTCCCACAGGAACCCTAATTGACTGTATAGCTCCAACAATAAAAGGAGCAAATATCCACGAGCCTGGTACAAAGAGAATACAATCAACATCTTGTTTCTCTAATTCCAGGGCGTACTTCCTGGTTGTCTCAGCGTCTAAGGCTATTTCATCTGGATGCACCACGTCTACATACTTTGATAACTCTCTGATAGCCCTGGTCATGAAATTATTAGCTATTTCAGGTGTCTCCCGAGGAAGAGAGACAACTATCAATCCTGCTTTTGGTTGCCGCACAAGCATTTTAACAGATCCTTGAGATAAACTCTATCTTCTCCGCCCAGCGATTTTAACATTGATGATTACCGCGATAATCACTATAAGGCCCAAAGCCGCATTCTGAAGGTAAGCACTTACCCGTAGCAAGACTAATCCATTTCGGATCACTGCCAGAATAAAGGCTCCAAGAAATACTCCCAGGATACTACCACTTCCTCCAAACAAAGCTATACCACCAATGACCGAAGCAGCTATAGCTTGCAGCTCGAGACCCGCTCCCTGAGTTGGAGCTGTTGTCCCAAGATAGCAAAGAGTAACGATCCCAGCCAGACCCGCAGCTAACCCGCTAAGGACAAAGTTGATGATTTTAACGCGATCAGTATTAATTCCTGAGAGCTTAGCCGCCTGCAGGTTCCCTCCAACAGCGAAGGCTTTGTACCCGTGGGTGGTTTTATGGAGCAGGACCCAACCGAGAAACAAAACTAAAAAAAGCCAGATAATTGGGACAGGAATAAACCCAAACAGCGTTGCTTCACCCATCATTCTAATCGCAAATGTATCTACGAGAAGCGGTTGAGGCCAGCCACCGGATATGACTAAAACTAAACCCCGGTAAATCATCATTGTCCCGAGAGTAACAATAAAGGAAGCAATTTTGAACTTGGTTACCATTAGTCCATTAGTTAAGCCAAGTATCGCTCCTACACCCAGGCCCACAATAAAAGCGCCCCCAACTGGTAAGATATTATTCTTAACCAGAACAACAGATACAATCGGAACCAGAGCAAATGTAGATCCAATTGAGAGATCGAACTCCGCGGATATCATAAGAAGTCCAATAGCTGTTGTTATAATCCCGAGCTGGGCTGTCTGACGGACAATGTTTAGCAAGTTGGTACCGGTAAAGAATGTCCTGGTGGAAAAACCAAAAAATAGCATAATTGAGATTAAACCTATTAAAACACCCGATTCCTTGAAACTTAAAAAACTTCTTAGTATCTTCTTAGTCTTCATTTAACCCGCCTGTTTAGTAACATTAGTTCTACTTCTCCGCCAAACATTGGCGAGAAAAACCAGGTAGCTAAGGGACACGGTTTAAGCCTGTGTGATTGTTCCACTATCAATTTTCTGGTATGTTAATGTTCTTTACTATGTTTACTATCGTCATTTCTTCACCACTCAATTCTTTTACAATCTTTCCCCGAGACATAACCAGAATCCGATCTGATACCATCAGAAGTTCATCAAAATCCAGGGAAATAAAGATTACTGAAATCCCACTGGCCGCCAGGTCCAGAATCTTACGCCGGATTTCTACCTTAGCTCCAACATCAATTCCCCTTGTCGGCTCGTCTAAAAAAAGAATCCTGGGGGTTGCCGCCAGCCAGCGACCAAGAACCACTTTCTGCTGATTACCACCACTCAGACTGAAAACCTCAGTATAAATGGATGGAGCATCAATCTGCAATTCTTCCTTATGTTTTTCAGCAACACCCGAGCATTCCTTTCTTTTAATCAGTCCGAACCACTGCAGTCGATCGATAATAACCGAAGTGATGTTTGCCCAGATACTGTGGCTATAGTATAGAGATTCATCTCGGTCTTCGCTTAAAAAACCAATTCCATTCCGGATTGCATGAATTGGTTTTTGCAGAGAAACTGACTTTCCATTTAAGAGAATCTCTCCAGTATCGGGGGGCTCCATACCAAAAATACAGCGCATAAGCTCTGTCCTACCAGCTCCACGAAGTCCAGCAAGACCTAAGATTTCCCCCTCATGCAACTGGAAATTAATATCCTTGAGTTCAGTGCGCTCTTGTGACAAATTGCGAACTTCAAGAACCACTTTTCCAGCTTTGAGGCGACGTTCTTTTGAACGAGTAACTTTCATTACCTCTCTGCCTATTATCTTTTCGGTTAAAAGATCAAGGGAGAGATCTCTTTGCCCATTATCCAGAGTATCAATGTATTTACCATTCCTCATTACTGTAATCCTGTCGCAGAGATTAATAACCTCGTTTAATCGATGGCTAATAAACATAAAAGTTCTTCCCTCTTTCTGCAACTTTTTTAGAACACTAAAGAGAATTTCTACTTCGGCTTCAGACAGAGAAGAAGTTGGTTCATCCATAATTACCAATTTCACCTTTTCAGCCAGAGCTTTTGCAATCATGACAAGTTGCCGTTGGGCTGGGGAACAAAGGCTAACCAATTGTTTGGGATTAAGGTCAATCCCCAATCTCTCTAAAATCTCTCCTGATTTCTGGAGCATAAACTTTCGGTCAACAAAAACTCCCTTACTGGGTGGAGAAGGGTCAAGAAAGATGTTTTCTGCCACAGTCAAGTTTAGACAGATAGGGACTTCCTGATGGACAATTCTAATCCCGAGCTCTTCAGAATGTCGAGGGTCACGGAGGGATACTGTTTCGTCATCGAAGACGATTTTACCTCCGTCTGACTTATAAATCCCGCCAGTAATCTTAACCAATGTGCTCTTGCCAGCTCCATTTTCTCCAACCAGTCCATGGATTTCTCCAATCTGCACAGAAAAAGAGACCCCCTTAACAGCGTGAATACCACCAAACCACTTGTGAACCTCCTTAAACTCAATTATGTTTCTTTCCGCCTTATTCATTATTCTCTCATCCATTTCTCAATGCTAATGCACTACCTGGAAGCAATTTCAAAACACGTTGTTTGACGCCATATCTTGTCATTCTTGACCACCATGGTGTCTACAGCATTAGAAATTGTTGCAATGTCTGATTCGGCAGACCAACGAAGCAAGAGGGTATCTCCCTCTACTAATAGCTTATCACCTGATGTCTTCATAGGCTTCATATTAGGCATATTTTTAAGGAGATTCTCAAGAACGCCTTTAATTGCCTCTTTACCTCTAAAGGTTCCCTTCAGGGTAATCATTACCGCATCGTCTGCGTAATCCTCCAGCATCTCTTCATAATCTCCACTCAAAACGGCTCTATTGTGATGCTCAAGTATCTGTTGCATCGTACGTGCCATTTTGCAAACCTCCTTATTATATATTTTACTATTTATGTTGTAGTTTCGGGATCTCCCGAAGAAGGCCCCAAAACACTCAATTAGATTCTTCTTACCGATATCCCTCTGCACTTAAAGCTTTTTTAGGAAGTTTTCCTTCCTTTTAACAATGGCCTGGTTACTTTCATCACTTCCCTCCGGCCTTATTTTTAGCTTCTTCTTCTTTTTCAAAGAAGAGATTTCTATTCAGAACGAGAGATACGAGCAGACTTACGGACAAGCTCGTGCACTTTATCATAGAATTGCCTGTAGACCTGACCGTATAATTTATTGTATAACTTCCGATTTTTATCTATCGGGCAATATTCCCTGTCTATATGCACCATTTCTTCAACAGCTTGTTCCATAGTATCGTATACTCCGCTTCCTACGGCTGCACAGATGGCTGCTCCCAGAGCTGTCGTTTCGGTAGTTTTTGTAGTATAAACACTTAGATCCAGGATATCTGCAAAGATTTGATTCCAGATATCACTTCTGGATGAACCTCCATACATTCTAACTTCCTTAATCTCTGCTCCTGTTCCCTTAATTATAAGCTCCATTGCTCGACGTGTTTCATAAGACAATCCTTCCATTATTGCTCGAACCAGATGGGCTCTTCCATGATCCAGCATTATTCCAAAGAGCACTCCTCTTGCATTTAGATCCCAGTAAGGAGCACCAGCCCCACCAAGGTAGGGAACCATCATTAATCCAAGATTTCCTGCAGGTATCTGACTTGCCTCATTATAAATAACTTCCCAGAGATTTCTTTTTTCCTTCCGAGCAATCTCTATCTCCCGGGAAGCAAAGTTATCCTTAAACCATCTCATCAGTGCTGAACCACCACTATGAACAGAAACTTCAGGGAAATAATCACCAGTGGGACTTATCTCAATGAAGTAATTAATTTCCTTACGGGAAGGAAGCTTTTTAGAGAGAATCTCAGAAGTACACGAAGTTCCACCATTGATAGCCATTATCCCGGGCTTTACCAGACCAGCTCCTAAACTTCCACATGGCTGATCTCCTGCTGTAGTAATTACGAGAAGACCTTCGGGCAATTCTGTTTCAACTGCGGCTTTCCTCGTAATGCTACCGGCTACACTTCCTGCAGGTAGAATATCCTTCACCCAGATATCTATAGATACATCAAGTGATTTCAGAATATCTTTTTCCCATCTGGATGGATTGGAAATGTCAAGACATCCTGTAGTTACTGCTGCTCCTTGAGAAGTGAGGAGCCTTCCGGTAAGCTTATAGATTAGATAATCAGGAACCAGAAGAAATTTATACATATTCCTGTAAATATCTGGATTATGATCCTTAAGCCACATTGCCTTATACACTGTCCATAACCCGGGGGGATATCCTGTACGCTCAAATATCTTTTTCCTTCCCACATTTTTGTTAGCCCATTCAGCCTCTTCTGTGCATCTCATATCATTCCAAAGAATTGCATTTCCTATCGGGTTAATCTCTTTATTAACAGGAACAGCGGTCATCCGCTGATGGGTTATTCCTATTCCCCTTAAGTTTTTCGGGTCAATGCTTGAGCTTTGTAGAGTCTCTTTAACCGCTTTCTTTAGTGCATCCCACCACCAGATGGCTTTCTGTTCCACCCATCCTGCTTGAGTACTCATAATCCTATAAGCAGATTTCCCTTCCGCAATAACAATACCCTCTCTATCAAAGACAATAGCCTTTGTAGAGCTGGTGCCAACATCGACACCAAGAAAATAAGTTTTGCCTATTTTACTCCTCCTTGATCTCCTCAATTTCATAGGACCCATTGTATTTTTTATGTAATTCATCTATCAGCACTTCTCCTTTGCTAACTCCAATTCTATTAGCACCGGCTTTTATCATACTCAGACAGATATCTATATCCCATATCTTACCTGAGGCTTTCACACCCATTTTAGTTCCCACCGTCTTTCGCATTAATCTAATATGCTCAACTTTTGCTCCAGTTGGAGTAAAACCAGTGCAGGTCTTAACAAAGTCGGCTCCTGCATCTTTACTAATCTGGCAACCTTTAACTATTTCATCATCTGTTAAATAGTAAGTTTCAAGAATAACCTTAGTTACTACTTTTTGAGCAGCATCAACTACCTTTTTGATATCCTCGTATACCAATTTATAGTTACTGGACTTTAATGCTCCTATATTTATTACCATATCAATTTCCTCAGCTCCTGCTTCAATCATCTTTTCTGCCTCAAATGCCTTCACTTCTGGAAAGTTTGCTCCAAACGGAAACCCTATTGCTGTAGCTACCTTTATTCCCGTATTTTCCAGCTCTTTTACCAGTATGGGAACATTTGTTGGAAGAACATAGGCTGCTTTAAAATTGTACCTTCTCACCACTTTACAGAATTTTAATATTTCCTGAACAGTGGCATTAGGCTTCAGGTAGCTCTGATCTATCATCTTTGCTAAAGTTTTCTCTCTAAGATTCATCTTGCCTTACCAAGTCCCCGCGATGCCCCTGTTACAATAGCTTCTTCATTACTTAAATCAAACACAGGTTTTACATTCATCATTAATCACCTTCATCGTTAACTATTTTATCTTCTTTTTCAAAAGTCTATATATTTTTACTATTTACGTTGTAGTTTTGGGACCTTCCGAAGAAGGCCCCAAAACATCTGGCTAACGTTACTCCTTACCTATACCCGAGCTTGACCAACTCTTTGACAGCCGGGATCTCTTTCTTGGTAACAAGGTGACCCCCTGTATTAGCGTCAAGGGGCTTGAGACCAAGCGTGACCCAAAGGTATAGATCCATAATGGACAGAAAACCTTGCAGATACGGGTACTGGTCAATTGTAAACATGCTGCTGCCATTGAGAATACCCTCGTTAACTTCCGGCCCCAGGTCGAAACCTCCCGAATACACCTTGCCAATCAAGTTGTTTTTCTCAATGAACACACAGGCTACCGGACCCCCGGTGGTATCACAGGAAAAAAGGCCAACGCAGTCCGGATTGGCTAGATAGTAGCTTTCGATAATCCCGTAAGCGTCTCCCCGATCTCTGGTGGTGTCAACATAATCAACTATGACACCTTCGGGAACTAATATCTCTTTGGCCCCTTTGATCCTGGATTCAAGAGAAGTCTGACCAGGTGTCTCGGTCAGGAGAGCTATCCTCTTCCCAGCAGGATTTGGACCAAGAAGCTCAAGAATCTTCTTCCCCCAGACTAAGCCAGCATCATAGTTATCTTCCCCAACAAAGGCCAGACCATACTTCTCGGCAGTTTCGGGTCCAGTGTTATTAACCATGATAGGTATTCCTCTCTTCAGGTACTTTTCAATAGTTTTGTCCAATATCTCTGGCATGGGTACGAAGACCGATACTCCATCAATCCCGGTTTCGAGAAGGTTTTCCAGCACATTTATATATTCCGTAAAATCAGCTCCTGGAATTCCAGCGTGGATGGCATCCACTCCTAACATCATCGCTGCATCTTTCATTCCCTGGATTGCAGGGATCCAGAAAGCTGCCCCAGTGAATATCGTTACAAAGGCGAACTTCAGTTCCTTTTCTCCCTTGGTTGGCTCAAACTTAACTAGAGGATTCTGCGTAGCCTTGGGTTTCACCTGGGCATAGGCAGGCAGTAAAAGAGCTGAGCCTACCAGGACTATGGTAATGAAGATCGCCACCCTCCTGAGAAAACTATCTCTCTTCATCGCACTACCTCCTTATATGGTTCAAATTTCTGTGAAAGCTCCCAGTGAGAAATCAATTTTTAAACACAATTTCTTAGAAGCTTTCTTTTATTCCCAAGCTAGAGTAACCTGTC
>JAYEHT010000280.1:0-8054 GCA_034659655.1 Candidatus Aerophobota bacterium
CCTTTAAAAGGAGAAATAGCTGCCCGTATTCTGGATCTTTGTGGTCTGGTAGTTAACAAAAACACTATCCCTGGAGATGAAACTGCTGCTGATGCAAGTGCTGTAAGACTGGGAACTCCCTGGGTTACCCAGCGAGGGTTTGGAAGAAAGGAGATGGAGAAAATAGGAGAGCTCATTCACCGGGTACTCACCAACATTCGTCCCTTTACTTATAAAGGATTAACCGGAGATTTGCCCCGGGGGAAAATAGAGCTGGATATAATTGAAGAAGTAAAAGAAGGGGTAAAGGAGCTAATCCAGAAAAAAGAGGCTGATTTAATTAGACAGGGAGCAGGTAAGGAAGATAGCGATATGGGACTGCTGCGGGTAAGTGGAGAAAGAGCAAAACCTTTCCTTCAAGAGGTATCCACTGCCAATATAGCGGGGCTTAAACCAGGCAAGCTCACTTCCTCTTTTCTCTTAGATGTTGAAGGAAAGCTTATTGACGATGTTTTAATTCTCCGCCTCTCCCCTGATAATGAGGGAAAAGATTATTATTTAGTAGCAACCACCCCAAAAAATACCCGGAGGGTAAAGCTCTGGCTGAAAGGTTTATCAGATGGGTATATTATTTTCGATCCTCAGGATATATTTGCCAAAATTCAGGGACCGGTAGTGGTGGAAGACTTAAAAGAAACAAAGGAGGAAACTTTACGCAAAGTAGGTAAAACCTTAAAGGTTAATCTGGCTGATATTAAGCTAAGGGAGCATCTTCTTTTAAAGGAAAAAATTCCCTCCAGCAAAGAAAAAGAATCTAAAATTGATGGTGTCTCTTTATATAAAAAATTTCCCTCTTATTTTGATTTATCCAAGGGTTATTTTGCTGGGCAAAAGCTATTTACTCAAAACAATATACCGAAAGAGGTAAAAAAAGAAAAGTTTTCCTATCAAGGAGAAGAAAAGGTTAAAAGGTCTTTTTTATACCAGGAAAATTTAAAATTGGGAGCAAAATTTACCCAGTTTGCTGGATGGGAAATGCCCATTTATTATACAAGTATCTCTGAGGAGCACCGGACAGCAAGAGAGACAGCAGGACTCTTTGATGTAAGCCATATGGGAGTTCTGGAAATAAGTGGTGAGGATGCTGCTGATTTTTTAGATACACTTGTTACCAACTATGTTCGATGGATAAGACCGGGACAATCTCAGTACAGTTTCCTTCTTGACCCTGATGGCAATGTAATAGATGATATTATGGTTTATTGCCGCGGAAAAGAAAAATATATGATTGTTTGTAATGCTGCTAATCAGGAGAAGGTTTTGAGCTGGTTAAAAGCAGCTGGGTCTAAACGCTACATCATAGATAAAAATTATCCGGCAAGAGAGGTTAAAGCTTCGGTAACTATTAAAAATTTAAAAGATGCATCAGCAGGAAAAGAGCAAAAAATAGATATAGCTCTTCAGGGACCAGCATCAATTTTTATCCTACAAAAATTAACAGAAAATAAAAGAATAGAAGAGGATATAGCAAGGATGGAAAAGAATGAATTTATAGAAGGTAAACTAGCCGGAGTAGAGATGATAATTTCTCGCACAGGTTATACCGGAGAAGATATAGGTTATGAGCTTTATCTTCATCCAGAGGATGCTCCATTTATCTGGAACTCGATTTTAGAAAAAGGCAAGGAGTTTAAAGTTAAACCCTGTGGTCTAGGGGCAAGAGACTCACTTAGAGCGGAGGTAGGCCTTCCTTTACATGGACATGAGCTGGCCGGAAAATACAAAATTAGCCCTATTGAAGCGGGTTATGGACCTTTTGTTAAGTTTCATAAACCCTTTTTTGTGGGAAGAGGGGTCTTACTGGAAAAAGAGAGGAAAAGAGAAAAAAAACTTATAAGGTTTAGATTAAAATCAAGCTATGTTAGGATGGTAAGGTCAGAGGACCCTGTAGTAGATAAAAGGGGAAAATACATTGGGAAAGTTACCAGCTGTGTAGTAGCAAAAGATTTTCAGGTTGGCCTTGCTCTGGTTGATAAAAGAATTCAGGAAGATGAGGAGATTGCAGTATTTCCTCTTCCCCGGGGAAGATTTCCAGAAAAGCCTGCAGGAAGCCTGAGCAAAGGAGATAGAACATCCCTTCCCCAGGAAGCTATAATCCTTCCCCGTTTTCCTGAAGAAGAAAACGACTAAATTGTTGGGAGATAAAAATGTACCCTGAGGATTTAAAGTACACCAAAACTCATGAGTGGATAAAAGTTGAGGGAAATGTAGGCACTATTGGGATTACCGATTTTGCAGCAAAAGAGCTTACCGACCTTGTATACATAGAGCTTCCCTCAGTGGGAGAAAAAATAGCTCAAGGTTCCTCTTTTGGCACCATAGAGTCAGTTAAAGCTGTCTCAGATTTAAACTCCCCTGTAACTGGCGAAGTGATCCAGACTCATCTGGAGCTATCCCAGCAAATAGATTTAATAAGCAAAGATTCTTATGGCGAGGGGTGGATGATTAAAGTGAAAGTAAAAAATCCGGATGAGCTAAATAACTTAATGGATTCTAAAAAATATGAGGATTTTGTTAAGGAAGAAGAGAAATAATAACCCTCCTGATGAGGATAATTTAAATAAAAAGGGGAAAGCCGGGAAGGAGAGGCTAACTTGCAAACCAGTGGCTGAGGCTCACAGAATGGAATGGACAGGCTGGGAGAAAGTTGTATAAGTACCAATAATAAGGAGAAAAAGATGGACATTCCATATATTCCTCACACTTTAAAAGATCAGCAACAGATGTTAGCTGAAATAGGAGTAAAATCAATAGAGGAGCTAATCACTGTTCCTGAAGAGATTCGCCTCTCCTCTCCCCTGAAGCTTCCCTCAGCTATATCGGAAATGGAGCTTACCCGAGAAGTAAAAAAACTTTCCTCGCAAAATGCCTCTACAGAGGAATACACTTCCTTCCCGGGAGGGGGAATATACGATCATTTTATTCCTGCGGTAGTGGAGCACTTAGCCTCTCGCTCAGAACTTTACACTGCTTATACTCCCTATCAGGCTGAGGCTTCTCAAGGAACCCTGCAGGCAATTTATGAGTATCAAACCCTTATCTGTAATCTTTTCCAAATGGATGTATCCAATGCCTCCATGTATGATGGAGCAAGCTCATTGGCAGAGGCAGCCCTTATGGCACATCGTTTGAGGAAAGGAGAAAAAATTCTGGTAGCTAAAACCCTGCATCCAGAATACTATCAAGTCCTTTATACTTATACAAAACCCTCAGGGATAAAGCTGATCCAGATACCCTACACTTCTGAGGGGACCTGTGATCTTACCTGGCTGGAAGAAAAAATGGATGAGAAAGTAACAGGTGTTATCATTCAAAATCCGAACTTTTTTGGATATCTGGAGCATAACAGCGAGATAGAAAAAATTGTTCATAAATTCGGCTCCCTTTATATTGTAAGCTCTGATCCTATTTCCCTGGGCCTTTTATCCTCTCCCGGAGAGTATAATGCAGACATTGCTGTGGCAGAGGGCCAGCCTCTTGGTAGTCCTTCCTGCCTGGGAGGAGAATGTTTAGGAATTTTTACTACCCGCAAAGAGTTCCTCCGTAAAATGCCGGGGAGGATTGTGGGGGAGACCGAGGATAAAGAAGGAAAAAGAGGATTTGTTCTTATTCTTCAAACAAGGGAACAGCATATAAGAAGAGAAGGAGCTACTTCCAATATTTGCACCAACCAATCTTTAAATGCTTTGAAAGCCTGTATTTACCTTTCTTGCATAGGGGAGGAAGGATTAAAAAAAATAGCCCTGCTCTGTTTAAAAAACTCCCATTATTTAAAAGAAAAAATAGAAGGCCTCCCCGGGTACTCATCCCCTTTTTCTGCTCCTTTCTTTAAGGAATTTGTAATAAAGACACCTATTTCTCCTGAAAAAATTAATCAAAAACTCTTAGAGGCAAAAATTTTAGGGGGACTGGACCTTGGAAGATTTTATCCTGAGCTCAAAAACCATTTTCTCTTATGTGCTACTGAAAAAAGGACCGAAAAGGAGCTGGATAAATTAATTTCTTTATTAGGAGAGATAAATGAGTGAAGCTTTAATTTTTGAGAAAAGTAAACCCGGGAGAAAAGCGGTATCTTTACCTGCGATTGACTTGGGGGAAGAAGAGATAAAGAAATTCATTCCTTCCCATTATTTACGTAAAACAGGGTTAGGCCTTCCTCAGGTGAGCGAGCCAGATCTGGTCCGCCATTTTACCAGACTTTCTCAAAAAAATATGAGTATAGATACCAATTTTTATCCCTTAGGCTCCTGTACTATGAAATACAATCCTAAAATAAATGAAACTCTGGCTAATCTTCCTCACCTTTGCCAGCTTCATCCTTACCAGCCTTTATCAACAATTCAGGGAATTCTTCACATTCTTTATGAAACCAGCAGAATGTTGGAGGAGATCTCTGGAATGGATAAAGTCTCCCTTCAACCTGCAGCAGGGGCTCATGGTGAGCTTACCAGTATGTTAATGATTAGAGCCTGTTTTGAGGACAAAAAAGAAAAAAGGGATAAAATTCTTATCCCTGATTCTGCTCATGGAACAAACCCGGCCAGTTCTTCTCTGGCAGGATTTAAGGTGGTAAAGATAAAGTCTAATCCAGAAGGAGAGGTGGATTTAAATTCTCTATCCAAGAATATGAATGAGGAAGTAGCCTGTATAATGCTCACCGTCCCCAATACCTTAGGTTTATTTGAGAGAAATATTCTAGATATAGCTGAGATAGTTCACTCTAAAGGGGGTTTTGTTTATCTTGATGGAGCCAATCTTAATGCCCTTATGGGGATAACTAAGCCAGGAGATTTTGGAGCTGATATAATGCATTTTAATCTTCATAAGACCTTTTCTACTCCTCATGGAGGAGGAGGACCCGGCTCAGGACCGGTGGGGGTAAGGGAAAAACTTGTACCTTACCTACCTTTACCTACTATAGAAAAAAAAGAAGATACCTACTACCTTAACTATCAGAGACCCAAATCTATAGGAAAGGTAAGATCTTTTTATGGGAATGTTAAAGTAGTTATAAAAGCTTACTGCTATTTAAGGATATTAGGAAAAGAGGGATTAAGAGAGGTGAGTGAAAATGCTATACTCTCTGCCAATTACATTAGAAAAAAACTTGAGGACTGCTATCCTTCTCCTTACAAGGGAGTTTGTATGCATGAATGTGTTCTTTCCGGTGAGAGTAAAAGAGAAAAGGGGGTAAGAACCCTGGATATTGCCAAACGCCTTCTTGACTTTGGTATACATCCTCCCACCATTTATTTTCCTCTTATAGTGGAGGAGGCTTTAATGATTGAGCCTTGTGAGACGGAAAGCAAGGAGACTCTGGATACATTTATTAATGCCCTCTTGCAAATTGCAAAAGAGATAGAGGAAAACTCCTCCCTGGTGAGGGAAGCTCCTCATAATACTCCTGTATTACGAGTTGATGAAGTAAAGGCGAACAGAAATCCCAGGGTAAAATGGCAAAGAGATAAATAGAATTTAGGTTTTACCCCTGTACTCCTCTAAAACTTTAAGCAGATAATTTATATCGGATTTAGTCTGGTCAGCACAGATCTGGAATCTTATCTCCTCATCTCCTTTAGGAACTACAGGATAGTATATTCCGGTTGATAATATGCCATTATCTTTTAGATACTTTACGAGTCTGATAGTTTTCCTGGTATCCCTGACCATAAGTGGTACAACCGGATGCTCTCCTTTTATCACCTCATATCCCAAATCAATTAAGCCTTTCCTGAAGTATGCCGTCAGCTCACACAAGTATTTCAACATCTTTCTTCCCATCTCACTGTCCAGGATTTCTAAGGCTCTTAAAGCTGAGCTTGCTTCTGATACGGTAATAGGATTGGAGTAAATATAAAATGGAGCAGTTTCTCGCAGATAATCTATTATTTTTGCGTCGGATACTAAATATCCCCCATTTATTCCAAGTCCTTTACCCATAGTGGATACCAATATGTCAACCCTATTCTCGTGTGTAAATTCCATGGTTCCTCTCCCTGTTTCTCCAATTGCTCCCACGCCATGAGAATCATCCACAATTGTAAGTATGCCCTCTTCAAATTCTGAGCTGTATTTTTCCACCAAATCCGCTATTTCTGGAAGTGGTGCATTATCCCCTCTCATACTAAAAATACCATCGGTAACTATTATCACTCTCTCACAATTTCCAAAGCATTTCTTT
The DNA here is from genome assembly GCA_034659655.1 of Candidatus Aerophobota bacterium. GTDB lineage: Bacteria > Aerophobota > Aerophobia > Aerophobales > JAGGXI01 > JAGGXI01. The sequence goes on from JAYEHT010000280.1 coordinate 6,221, forward strand.
ATATCAGAATCCAATTCCTCCATATTATTATGACTGTATATCTTTTTGTCTTTTGGCCGCGATAACCTGAGAGCATTGATTATGCAATTATGATTAAGCGCATCGCTTATTACCATAGTGTCTTTGGAAATTAATGGAGACAATATACCCATCACAGTTGCATAAGCAGAGCTAAATATCATACCAGCCTCTCTAGAGTGGAACCTCGCCAATCTTTTCTCCAGCTCTATATGTGGCTCATAAGTTCCACTAATAAAGCGCACAGCTCCAGGACCGGCCCCAAATTTTCTCGCCGCTTCCTCCTCCTTTTCTATTACTTCCTTCCTCAACCCCATACCAAGATAGCTGTTTGAATTCATTCTCAGGAACTCTTTATCTCCATAACCCCGGATAAAATATCTTGGTCCTTTACCTCCCTGTGCCTGTTTTACACCGGTTACCACTGTCTCCTCACCTTTAAGTGAACCTCTCTGTTTAAGTTCATTCAATTCTCTGGATAATACTTTCTCTATCTTGCTTAAGGACACTTTTACCTCCTGAATTTATATTTTTATTTTCAGCTTATTTGAAAGTTTTTCTAACATATCTTTAGTCATAGATGCAAGATCATATTCTGGTTTCCACCCCCATTCTTCGCGAGCAGCACTATCATCTATATTGTTAGGCCAGGAATCAGCAATCGCTTGGCGGACTGGATCAACATTATATTCCATAACAAAATCAGGAATATACCTCTTGATCTCATCTGCTATATCTTCCGGGGTAAAACTCATTGCGGTTACATTAAAAGCATTCCTATATTTCAATTTGCCTGGATCTGCTTCCATAATATCAATCGCCGCTTTCAGCGCATCAGGCATATACATCATAGGAAGATAGGCTCCTGGTCTCAAAAAGCAGGTATATCTCCTATGTTTGATTGCTTCATAGTAAATTTCTACAGCATAATCTGTAGTTCCGCCTCCTGGTAAAGTTACATAAGAGATGAGGCCTGGAAAGCGAACACCACGAGTATCTACACCAAATTTTTTGTAATAATAATTACAGAGCAGCTCCCCGGTAACCTTGGTAACCCCATACATTGTATCAGGACGCTGAATCGTTTCTTGAGGCGTATTATCCTTCGGAGTAGTGGGACCAAAGACACCGATAGAACTGGGAGTAAAGAGAGCACATTTATACTCACGAGCGACTTCTAAAACATTATAAAGACCGTTGACATTTACATTCCATGCAAGTTGTGGCCTCTCTTCCGCTACCGCTGAAAGTATAGCTCCTAAATGGTAGATGGTATCTACATCGTACTTCTTCACAACCTCTTTTATCGTATTGATATCCGTACAATCAATGAATTGGAATGGCCCTGAAGTAAGCAAATTTTCACCGGGCTTCGTTTTATGGCCTGTGGCTATCACATTGTCGTTCCCATACCTTTCCCGCAAAACCAATGTGAGCTCTGAGCCAATCTGCCCACAGGCTCCTGTTACTAAAATTCTCCTCATAAATGCCTCCTACCTGGAAAGGGAGCTCGAAATCATCCTTTTAATTGCTCTATTACTTCAACGAGTCTTGAAACTAAGTGCTTATGATATTCCTTTCCTTTTTCTGGAGAAGCAAGTGAAGGACATCCAACAGAACCACCAGAAATTTCTGCAATTTTCCTCGTGGTCTCCTCTGTACCAGGGACATAGTATAAAGTATCTCTATGGTCTCCTGGATCTATATGATATAATTCTCTCTCTTCTGGAGTATAATCCTTAACCTTGCTTATATCAGCCAGGTGCGGATATTTGTATAGCATTTGGGAACCTTCTATCTCCTCGGCGTGCCCTAC
>JAYEHT010000281.1:0-1577 GCA_034659655.1 Candidatus Aerophobota bacterium
AAGAGGTTAAAATGAGCTTGCACTCCCCATGGGATTTGAAATTCCTTCATTATCTTATACTGAGGTTTAAAGAGGCTAAATATCATCTCTGCAGCATTGTTAGTATCCTCTATCTCCTTCTCAGGAAACCTTTTATAAAGAAAAAGACCCTTTGAATTTCTCTCGATGAAATTCAGCATAGGTTGTGCCCATTTTCTATACTTTTTACTGTAAAAGAGCTTAAGTTCTCTTTTTGTTTGTCCTATACAAGAATCTACCTTCCCTACATCCTCTAAGTCATATAAAGTATTGAATCTCTTCTTTATCCTTTTCAGATAGCTATAAAAGAATCTATCCTTCTTTGCTTCTGAAGGAAGATTTCTTATGATCCTGGCGATGGCGCCTCTACCATGGATCGTACAAAGCTGGTGTAGACAGACGCTAAAATAGCCAGAAATTACCCTATAAGTAAGAAGAAGATCACTTATGAGAATAAATGGGTTAAATCCTCTCTCCTTATGTTCTAAAACCTTAATCCCCATGCTTACCTCATCCCTCTTGGCCATATAATCGAAAAAGCTTATGAAAAGGGACCTAGGAGATGCGGCAAGAAAACCAAAGTTCCAGGCCTCCTTTGTCTTAGCTACCTTAATCCATACCTCATCCATCACACAATGGGAAAGAGTTACTAAGGAAGATGTCTTTAAATTGATCCTTTCTGCTATTTGAGATACTCTCCTTATCTCACCATAAATGAATCCTAAGGACACATCTACACATAAGACTTTGCGAATACAGTCCTGCAGGGCTCTTAGAGATGTCTTTCCATCAACTCGAAATATTCCTATAGCTCTTCTTACCTCATCCCTTATGTGAGCGTGAGGGAAATTTTGTTTTTTTTATATGGAAGCTCTTTCCACAATAAGGACAGATAAAGCGTTGGATGAGCTCTTCCTTATGAGTTTTTAAGTTGTCAAAGAACCCTTTGGGCTCTATTTTATAAGTGCCGTCTCTGTAAACTTTCCCACATCCACAATTAGGACATCTCACAGGTTTTGAATCATCCTTTTGTGGTTCTATCTTTTGTTTTATCAGATGAATTTGTCTTTCTTTTTCCTCTCTTAGATTTTCCTCAGGTGTTTTTTGATAGTGTTTAAATTTAGGACCTCGTTTATGAGGTTCTAATGCTCCTTCCAAAGCAGATAGCGCCCTTTCTTTCCAGATGTATATAGAAGCCCTGTGAACCCCAACATCTTTTGCTACTGGTTGTACCTTCTCCCCTGATACTACCCTGGATACTGCTTGGATTTTCCTTTCAACAGAAATACTTTTAAAGCCCAAGCCTTTACACCTCCCATAATTTATTCCTGTACATTTGTATTATACTCGTATGGGAGGAAAATTGTCAAGAGAAAAGTGTATAATAATTATGAGAAAGAGCTGATCTACTTCACAGAAAATTGGACCATGTCTTTTCTTTTTTTGTCAACCACGCGTCCGCTTGACTTTACCTTTCACTCCATTATTATAATAAAACCAGATAAATCTAATAAAACAAGGAGAAAAGGAAAATGAGAAAAATAATTCTTTACTGCTTA
>JAYEHT010000282.1:0-1576 GCA_034659655.1 Candidatus Aerophobota bacterium
ATGGCTCATAAAAAAGGAACTGGAGAAAGAGGAGTCTCTTTCTCTATCTAAAAAGCTGAACCTTTCCCCTATTTTAATTCAGCTTTTGTATAATCGAAATATCCCAGAAGATAGAGTAGAAGAGTTTTTCCATCCTTCTTTGAAAGATTTGCATAATCCTTTTTTAATGAAAGGAATGAGGGCGGCCACTCAAAGGATTCTGGAAGCAATTTCTCACCAGGAAAAAATCTTAATCTATGGAGATTACGATGTGGATGGGATTACAGCTACTTCACTCTTGCTGTTATTTCTACGTGAGGTGGGAATTCCTGGCTATTTTTATATTCCTCATAGAAGAGAGGAAGGTTATGGGTTAAATAATAAAGCAGTGGAGAAAATAGCCGGGAAAGGCATTGATTTAGTTATTACCTGCGATTGCGGTATTTCATCGGTTAAAGAAATAGAATATGCTAAAACCTTAGGGTTAGAAGTGATAGTTACCGACCATCATCAGATTAAAGAGAGTTTACCTCCATCTTTAGCCATTATCAATCCTCATCAGCCTGATTGTCCTTACCCATTTAAGGAATTAGCCGGAGTAGGAGTTGCTTTCAAATTGGTGCAAGCATTAGCTCACAAAATTCTTCAGAAAAATATAAATATTCAAAAATATCTGGACCTGGTGGCTATGGGAACTATTGCTGATTCTGTTTCCTTAAGAGATGAAAATAGGACAGTTGTAAAATTGGGGCTCCAGTGTTTAGAAAAGACTTCCAGTATAGGGCTTAAAGCTCTAATGAATGTTGCTAATCTTTCAGGGGAAAAGGTTAAAGAAAACAATGTTGGGTTTATCCTTGCTCCTCGGCTTAATGCTTGTGGGCGCCTTTCTTTGGCTAAAAAAGGAGTAAAACTTCTCCTCTCAACTTCTCCTGAAGAAGCCTTTAATTTAGCCGAAGCTCTGGACAAAGAGAACAGAGAGCGCCAGAAAATGGAAGAGAGAATGTGCAAGGAAGCAGAGGAGCTTTTATTAAAGAGAAGAAAAGAGAGAGTAATTATTCTTTCCAAAAAGGGATGGCATAAAGGGGTGATTGGCCTGGTAGCTTCGTATATTAGAGAGAAATATTTCCGTCCCGCTATCATCTTTTCCTTAGATAATAAAGTAGCTAAAGGTTCTGCAAGAAGCATCCCCACATTTTCTATATTTGATGCTCTTAAAAAATGTGAGGATCTGCTTATAAGCTTTGGGGGGCATAAAATGGCTGCCGGAATGAGGGCTTCTGTGGATAATATAGAGAAATTAAGAAAAAGAATTAATGAATTAGCTAAGGGAGCTCTCTCTCCAGAAGACCTTGTTCCCTCCTACTATATAGATGCTTGCGTAAGGCTGGATGATCTAAATGAGGAATTCTTTGATAAACTTGAATGTTTTTCTCCTTATGGCCCCGGAAATCCTTCTCCTCTCTTATTAGCAAGGAAAGTCTCCATTTTATCCCCTCCTCAAACAATAGGAAGGGAAGGTTTAAAAATGGTTATTGGCTCAGAGAAGGAAGGGGGAAAATTTGAGGGTATTGGATTTGGACTAAATAATGGAGATAGA
>JAYEHT010000283.1:0-1571 GCA_034659655.1 Candidatus Aerophobota bacterium
CATCCTCTCTTTCTATAAAATAGGTTTTAACCCCTGCATTTTGACATAGTTTAACTAATTGATAAGTATTAGAACTATTATGTCCTCCTACAACTATCATTACAGGAACCTTCTCAGCTAAATTTTTAGCATCTTTTTGTCTTTGCCTTATTACCTCACATATGGTGTTAAAAACTCTACATTCCTCACTTTTTTCCACTAAATCTTTCACTATATTCCTAAAATTGTCAAGGTTTTCTGTAGTTTGAGCTATTACTCCCATCTTTTTTATAAAAGGAAGTTTTTTTACTTCCTGAGGAGTTCTAATTACATAGACTTTCCCTTTGTTTATCCCTGCTGTTACTCCTATTACCTCAGGATGAGAGGCTACACCAATTACGACCACCTGGTAAGACTGTTGAGAGATAAGTTTTGCTATTTTTTGCACCCTCAATACATAAGGACAGGTAGCATCTAATATTTTCAATCCCTTTTTTACCGCTTTTTCTTTTAAGGAAGGGTCTACCCCATGGGCTCTGATGACTATAGTCCCCTTTTTAACTTGAGATAGGCCAGCAACGGATTTGATTCCTTCCCTTTTCAACTCCTCTACAACCTGAGGATTATGAATTAAATCTCCTAATGTATTAATTTCTCTACCCTTTTTAGTCTCATCTTTAACCAATTTCAACGCTCTTTCCACCCCAAAACAGAATCCCATCCTCGAGGGAAGAATTATTTGCATAAGATACCTCTTTAAGAGCTAAGAGCCGAGGGAAAAGGGCAAAGAGCTAAGAAGAGGAGAGTAATTCATTTATACTCTTTATTAATCTAGTATGAAGTTTATCTGTCTCATCTTTAGTATAAGATAATTTTTCACCTGGGAAAAGTTCTCCTATGCGGACATTTATTTTAGCCCTTCTCACCATTTTTTTTCCTCTTGGTAAGACCTTATCTGTTCCTTGAATAGCAATAGGCACCAGAGGGACTCCTGCGCTCAGGGCTATTCTTGCCGCTCCTTTCTGTAAAGAGCTAATTTCCCCCTTTTTTTGTCTTCGTGTCCCCTCAGGAAAAAGAACTAATACTTTCCCCTCTCTTAAAATATACAAAGCTTTCTTGTAAGCTGCACCATCAAATCCTCCCCTTTTAAGGGGAAAGGCTCCTAAACTGCCTATTAAGAAAGAAAAAAGAGAGTTTTTAAACAACTCCTCTTTCGCCATAAAATTTATCTTTCGCCTGGTGAGAAGAGCTATAACTATAGGGTCTAAATAGCTTAAGTGGTTAGAAGCAAGGATTACTCCCCCTACTGAAGGAATATTCTCTTCTCCCTGAATTTTTATTCCAAAGAAAGCTTTAAAAATTATAAAAGCTAATTTCCATAATAGACTATACCATAGGGAAGTTTCCTTCATTAGATAATTTTTTCTTCACTATTTTTGATATTTCTTCCACTGTCTGGGAGATATTCAGATAAGTATTATCTATGAGGATTGCTCCTTTTGCTTTTCTTAAAGGAGCAGATTCTCTTTGAGTATCTATACGGTCTCTATTAAGTAACTCCACAACCACCTTCCTTTTCTTTAAAGATAAAC
>JAYEHT010000284.1:0-1569 GCA_034659655.1 Candidatus Aerophobota bacterium
AAAAATATCTTCTCGGGGAATGGTAGTAAAATTTAAAGGGGATTCATACACTAAGTATGGATTCTTTCCTCTTCTTGCCTGGTATATGATGGAAATACTTTCTTTACCCTCTTACTTTATCTCTCTTACAGTAAAGAAGAAAAGAAACCGCAAAAATCCCATTAAGCGAAGAAAACCTCAGTATAATGCTTCTCAAATGTGTTTGGGAATTATCAGTATTATTCTTTTGGGAATACCCAATTTGAGAAAAATCAATGATCTTCTCTCTACAGAAACAAAGATTGCTAACCTTATAGGACTAAAGAAATTCTTTGATCAATCTACAGCTCATCTTTTCTTGAACGAATTTGATAAGTGGCATGTAGACCAATTAGATAGAATCAACTACCAGCTTCTTATCCGTTATGGAGAAGCTATACATCAAGATCCATTAATTGTCGATATTGATGCTACCACTCATTCTTTAGAATCCCGTAAAAGAGAGAAGGCAGTAGTAGGATACAACAGAAAGAATAAAGGTAAACCCTGTTATCAATGGACAGTAGCTTTTGTAAAAGGGGAAGCAGTATATCAGAAACTTTATAGCGGTGATACTTCCTGCAAAATTCCTTTTAAACCTACTATATGTAAAGTTAAAGAGAAATTAGGAGAAAAGGAAATAGCTATTGTCAGAGTAGATGGTGGTTATGTATCAGGTAAGCATCTTGCTTTTGCCAAGGATAAGAGTATCCAGATCGTAACCGTAGTTCCCTACAAATGGATTATGGCTCAAGGGATAGATGTCAAAGAGCATAGATGGATCTCTTATGATAAGGATACCGATATATATGATCTGGGAGAAATAGTTCCCTTTTCCACTGCTCCTTGTCAATTTAGGACCATCTTGGTTAGGAAAAAACAGCACCCTTTTCCTAACAAGAAAAGAAAGAGAGCAAAAACCATCTATTACGGAATTATTGAGAATCTAAAAGTAAGGCTCTCCCCTCAAGATCTATTTAGATTTTATCAACAGCGCCAGACCATAGAGAACTTTTTCAAAGAGTCTAAGCAAAGCTTTAGCTCAGGTAAGATGCCATCTTTGAGGTTCCGAGGTAATGAAGCCTACCTTCAGCTTGTAGTAACTGCTGGTAATTGTTTTCAGTGGTTTAAAAAAAACTTTTGCCACCAGAGTGGTCCCATTTCTCTTTGGACAGGTTTCGAGCTAAAGTAATTAACCATGCAGGAGAAATTCACCTCAAAGATGGAATATGGCATCTTACTCTCAATAAAACATATCCTTATCAGAGAAAGATCTTTAGACTAATAGAAAGACTAAATAAAAAATCTTATCTAAAACAAAATGGACTTTCAAAAGACAAGAGCTTGTTATTACTTCACAAATACAGGATTCAATAAGAAGAAGGAAATTTTAGAAATACCATTAAGTTCTGATTTAATAAACGTTTGCTGGTTAATTCAACAAATCCGTTAACAACAGAAAAAGAGATGGATAGCGGGAACAATCTTTAGATTGCGCAAAAGTATGTTGGTGATAAACATCGACGCTACTGTAGCGTGGGAACTTATTCT